>DATJDF010000451.1:0-21280 GCA_035497555.1 Arachidicoccus sp.
GACACCTATATATCTCCCGACGAGGACAGAAGGGTGATTGGGCACGCACAACCAAAACATACCGGCGGCTTCTCCATTAATGCCACTTATAAAGGGTTTGATCTGACGTCGATGTTCAACTGGTCTTACGGCAACGATATTTATAATGCAGATAAGATAGACTATACATCTTATGCGCTTAGCAAAAGGTACCAGAACATAAGCAGTCTTATGAGCATAGAAAACAGGTTTACGACGATAGACCCTGCAACGGGCGCTAATATTATGTTTGGGAATGACGCTAACCCGGAATTGTTTCGGGAGTTGAACAAAAATGCGCGTATTTGGAGCCCTATGATGGCAAATTCTTCTGTCATGTCCGACTGGGCTATTGAAGACGGATCTTTTCTGCGATTGAGTAATATTACATTAGGCTATACACTGCCTTCAAAAATTTCCAAAAAGTTCCTGGTACAAAATCTACGGTGTTATGTGGCTGGCTACAACATCTTTGTCTGGACGCATTATTCAGGCCAGGATCCGGAAGTAAGTACCATGAACAACCCGCTTACACAGGGTGTGGATTATTCCGCTTACCCGAAAGCAAGAAAAATATTGTTTGGGTTAAATGTTAAATTTTAAAACAATAAAAAAATGAAAATTTATAAATATACACGGATGAAAAATATAATCCTTATCGTTGCTGTCGTATCGTTTTTAGGGCTTTCTTCCTGTAAGAAATTTCTGGAAACTTCATCCCCATCTTCTCTGAGCCCTGAAACGGTTTTCAATTCCCCTTCTATGGCGAAAGCAGCGGTAATGGGCTTATATGGGAAAATGACCGACACTTATATTTACGGGCAAAAACTTTCTGTTAACTGGCAGGGTGTCTCCGATATAGAATGCAACGGTAGTTTTACAGAATCAGGTTACAACTCTACCAGTTCTGATGCAGGAGCAGGGAATTTTTATGGCAGTAGCAATAATGCGACCACCCGCTGGTCCGGGCTGTATGATTTTGCGGAGATCTCGACCGCTGCGGTGGATGGTATCAGGCAGTCACCGATCCTGGAGAGCAAGGCCGGCGAAATGAAACCTTTACTCGGGGAAGCGCTGGTCATGAGGGCATTGGCTTATTTTGAACTGGTCCGGTATTGGGGGGCGGTCCCTTTTAAAAGAGAGGCCTCAAAATCTGATTTGTCTAATGTATATGCCGGCAGGTCTGACATAGATACGATTTACCATTACATCGTTCAGGATTTGAAAGAAGCGGTTGATTTATTACCCTGGTTGGGCACTAATGCGGATTACCGTTCCGCGGAACGGGTAACGAAAGGATTTGCAATGGGCTTACTCGCAAAAGTTTCTCTGTTTGCGGGGGGCTGGTCTCTAAGGGATGGTAATTTGTTTCCCGATTCCAAAGCGGAACATAATCCATCTATTCCTGAACAGGGAGGTTTTTATGTAGGGAGACCGGAAAACTGGAAAGACTATTATCAGATCGCAGCTGACGCCTGCGCGCAAATGATAGGAGCCCCTGAAAATCCACATAAGCTGGATCCCAGCTATATAGATATATGGAAAACTGTCTGTGGGCAGCTTCCTAATCCAGTTAATGAAAATTTATTTGAAGTAGCATTTGGCATGGGCAACAATGGAGACATCGGATCTTTGATGGGCTATACTGTTGCGGGCAATACAAAATATGGGACACGTGGATTTGGCGGTAGCTATGTGACTTCTACAGCCTATTATTTCTATTCTTTTGACAAGAAAGACACGAGAAGGGACGCAACCCTGACATGGTTCAGTTATACTGCGGACAATAAAGAATCAATGGGTTCCAATCCACTGAGCGTGGCTTTTGCAAAATGGCGGATTTACTGGACAACTGATGGATTTCAGGCATTGCAGAAAACCGCCAACTCTAGGATTGCTACAGGAATTAACTGGATACTCATGCGTTATTCCGATGTACTGCTGATGTATGCTGAAGCGATGAATGCATTGAAGGGGCCGGATGTGGCTAATTCATTAGCCGGTGGAATGACCGGGCGCCAGGCATTGGAAAAAGTACGCGCTAGGGCTTTCGGTGTAGGTTCGCCTGAGGTTACCAAGTATGATCCTGACTTCTTTAAAGCGATTGTCAATGAAAGAGCCTGGGAATTTGGTTGCGAGGCTATCCGTAAACAGGATCTAATCAGATGGGGGTTGCTCTATGAGAAGATAGAAGAAATGAAAAAGTCGCTATGTATGATGTTCGATGATACCAAGCCGGTAACCATTTTTGATAAAACCTACCAACCTTCCGATTTCCCTCAGACAGTTTATTACAAATTTAAAGACGGTGAGTATATAGATCCGCAGTCGCCAAATTACTATGGAGACCTTCCGGCAAACCCCGGTGCACCATATGAATCCGTGAAATGGTTTCCTCAAACGACGATGAAGCCCGAGACCGGCGCCACTCCAACCTCAAGCTATATTTTATCGCCTATACGTGTACTTACAGCGGCAACAGGTCTTTATCCGTCCTACAATTATTCATCTTTTCTTGGTACGTTGACTTACGGTTCTGAGATCCAGGCTGCACTAGCACAATATACTATGGGCAATGGGTCGATTTATTACAGGTATCCCTACGCCGTTTATTATGAAGATATTTATGAATCTAAAGGTGCGATACAAAGTAGTTACGGGTATTAATCTGGCGATATAAAAATGAGTCATTGGAATGATGGATCTACGTTTTTCCAGCTCATTAATCAGTCCAAGAAAAAAATAAAATTAAACAGATGAAAAATTTATTTATAAAATTTATGGTGCTGTTGGTGATGGCCAGTCTCGGGACAAGTTGCCAGAAAAAGGTTAACGACTGGGATGTAGACCCATCACATGACCGCTTGTTTAAGTCTTTGACCTTTGCAGTAGCGACGACCGAAGCAACGTCGGTGGTGCTTAGGTACACAAAGTCCACGGCTGCCAACAAGTATATTTTTGAATTTAGCAAAGACAGTCTTGAATTTGGCAAGATCGTCAGGACAGTTGAAATACTGGCGGATACTTTAACGCCCTTTGCGAAATCTCCTACACCGACAAGGGTGGAATACCGCACCGCTTTCGATGACCTCGATGGTACCTCGGGCTATTCGGTAAGAATGAAAAGTGTCGATACGGTCACCGGTAGTGAGTCTAAATATTCGCAGTTGTATTTTGAAACACCAGCAGAGCAGTTATTCCAGCGTTGGGAAGAATCGACCGATCACATTCAAATGTATTGGGTTCCGACAGACAGGATTACGCATATTATGGTCAGTGACCCTGTGACCGGTGCAGCGTTAAAGAAAGTAACGATAACGCAAGGCGATAAACAGAAGGGATCTGTTGATATCACCGGTCTGAGCCCCGGAACAAATTATCAGATCGTTATCTATAATGGTGAGGTGGTTCGGGGCACGAAAGTATTAAAAACGTCTGGCCTTGCTGGTGCAGTGATTGTTCCGGTAAGCCCCGGAGACGATATTGCTGCTTTAGTAGCGGACGCTGTCCAGCACGGCAAACCAAGCGTCACCCTACTGTTCAAAGGTGGCGGGAGCTATGATATTGGTTCACTGACGCTTCCGGCAGGATTGTCTAGTATAAGTTTTACCGGTGACCATGAGGTTAGTGGAACTACTGCCTTGCCTGCAACCTTGAACATTAGTGAAGTCCGGTTGACCGATCTGATTTTTGGAAAAATGATATTTGAAAAGGTTAAATTGATTGGCGGCACGGGAGATTTCCTCATTAACCTGGCTGACGATAATACGCAAATAGAATCGTACAGCTTTGACAACTGTATTATTAAGGATTACAGATCTGTCGTCCGTATTCAGAAGAAATTGATCAAACTGAAGCAAATAAAGATTGAAAACAGCATCCTGGAAAATACAGGCGGTTATGGCGTGATAAATGTAGGCGGTGCGTCGGTTACGCTGGATTCTATTAAAATTACGAATAATACCATGGTCGACATCTCGACCCAGTTGATGGATGTGCGCTCTACCGTTGGTGGTATCATTGTTAACAATAATACTATCTACAATCAGGCATCCGCATTGACCCAGCTGATCCGTCTTGACAAAAATAATCTGCCTTCCTTCTTCGAAGCGGCTAATAATATTATCGCCGGAACGAACAGTGGTGCTCCAATGAAATCGTTCAGCCTGTCTTACGAAGGATCATTCGCAGGAAGTTACCGCACCAGCGAAATGGAGATAAGCCAGGATTTCCCTGAAATTACGATGTTCAGCGGATCTTCAACTGACCTGTTTGTTGATCCGGAGGGTGGTGATTTTACAATAAAACCGGCTTCCGGCTTCGGTGGCATCGGCACTGCCGGTGACCCCAGGTGGTGGTAGACGAGTTATAAGGGACTTAAATGTGAACTTCCAAACAGTGAAGTTCACATTTAAGTTGTTTTATTCTATTTAATCATTTTTAGCAAAAATATCCGGCATGCAAATATGGTATTTCAACTTTTTCCAATCGGGTAAAAAGCTACGAGTAAGAAAATATCTCATAGCTGCATTAGGGATAATCCCGCTGTTTTGCACAGGCTGTAGGCGAACAGATTCCCTGTTTCCAATAGTGGACGAGCCGCTTCCTTCAATCATTCAGAAAGACGAACCATCAAAAGACTCGACAGCGGTAACCTCGCCGGTCCTCAATACGAATTGGGGAGACGCTATTGTCCTTCCTGGAATCCCGGCCCGCAGCTTCGCAATTGCTGATTTTGGAGCGATAACAAATGCTGAGGACAATGCCGCCTCTATCCAAAAGGCGATTGATTCGGCGGCGAAAGTGGGCGGGGGAATGGTCGTCGTGCCTGCCGGAACCTATAATTGCGGACCGTTGAAGCTGAAAAGTAACGTAGGGCTGCAAATCTCAGAAGGGGCCATATTGAAAGTACTGCCTTACGAGGCCTATCCGGGCGCTGGAAGTACTGCATCTGTGGCTTCATTTATAGACTTGACCGGCACGACAAATGTATGGGTCGGTGGTCAGGGAATGATAGATGGACAGGGAGCCGCCTGGTGGACGGCCTACAGAGCGACAAAGCCAACTGGCGGTATCGCCAGACCCGCAATGATTGCATTTGATAAGGCAGATACCGTTGAGGTAGCAGGAATTACCATACAGAATGCGCCAAATGGTCACATCAGTGTCCACAGAGGAAATAAGAATGTGACCATTTCCGGTGTTACATTAAGCTCTCCAGACGATTCGCCGAATACGGACGGCATTGATGTGTGGTCGCCTTACGTCAATATTCTAAACTGCAATATAAGTTGCGGGGATGATAATATTGCTATGAACAATGACACTAAATATGTGACTATTGCAGATTGTACTTTTGGTAAAGGCCACGGTCTCTCAATTGGAAGTTACACTTCAAATATTGATCATATTTACGTACACAACTGTGTTTTTAACGGAACGGATAATGGCGTCCATATTAAATCCAGCCGGGGACGTAGCGGTATAGTAGCATACCTGGTTTATGAAAATCTTACAATGACAGGTGTCAGCACGCCAATCAATATTTGTGAATATTACCCGGACAATACGATCCCTTCATCGGCAACTGCCGATCACAGCGAGGTAGTCACTACTTCTACTCCGGTATGGAGACGTATTGTATTTAAGGATTTTTTGGTAACTGGTGCACAGAATGCAGGACTGTTATGGGCGGTGCCGGAAATGCATATGAAAGGGCTGATATTTGATAATGTGCATATATCGGCTAAGACGGGCATGAAAGCCAATTATATAGATAGCGTGGCATTTATCAACGGTTCTAAGATAGCAGTAAGCAGTGGGAAGGCATTTGTAAGTACTTATGCTTCCTCTATTTCGGGAATCGATCTTTCCACAGGAGCTCCAGAGTAGTTAGGACGTTTGTAATAGATTAAAAAAAAATAGGGTGCGGACGTCCTTTTAATTTACTTGCTTAAATGAAACTATATTATCCGGAAATCCTGCGTTTTCAATAGTAGCAGTGCCCGGACCTTAGATGCTCGATAATACGGTTGTATCGGGTGGTCGTTTTGAATGGTTTTAGCTTATTTATGGAGCTTTACACGAACTGGCTGGAAGCACACGTGTAAAATATGTACAGCTATAATTTGCAGACAGTAGAACAGATACTAAAAAACAACAGAAGGTATTATGAAAAGGAAATATTTTATGATCGGATTATTGTTATGCATCATTTTTACTGGCGTCATTCAGGGAAGTGCTCAGATTGATTCTTCAGTGGTTGATCTATCGCAGAATAATTGGTCGCTGTGTCTGGATACCGCAGCTAAATGGGAGAAGGATAAGCTTTATGCGCCACCGGTAAATATAGATGAAGTTCCCATTCATTTACCCACCGGCGGGTGGCAATTTCTGACGGATAACCCAACGGCTAAAACCGTTCATTTGCCCGCCACAGTAGAAGAATATTTTTGGGGTGCTAATGGCGATAAGTTTGGTGTTTCAGGCAACTACCTGGGGGTGTCGTGGTTTTCCACCAAAGTAAATATTCCTACGGATTACAAAAACAAACGGGTGGTGTTAAAATTTGAAAGTGTACGTTTCAGAGCCGAAGTTTTTGTGAACAGAAAACTGGTAGCCTATGATCTAGTCAATAGCACACCCTTTGATGTGGACATTTCCAAAGTGATGATTGCCGGTGCGGAAAATGAAATTGATGTGCGCATCACCGATCCGAATGGAAATTTTGATTGGCGCGACAGCCAGAATTTTATGTGGGGAGATTATCGTACGCAGCCCACCCATGGCTTTGGCGGCATCACGGGCAAAGTATTGCTTGAGGCTACTGATCCCGTTTTTATCAACGATGTTTTTGTAAAAAATAAAGCTAAACCGACTGAAGTGGACGTACAACTGTCGGGGGAAAACCGGAGTGGAAAAGTAAGTTCGGGCCATTATCAATTTGAAATAAAAGCGTATAAAACGGGTAAAGTCGTCTATACACACCAATATCCTGCTACATTACAATTGGGTGCAAATACGACTACTTTCACTATTAATTTGCCCAATGCGGGGCTTTGGGATGTGGATCATCCAAATTTATATTTGCTTACAGTTATGTGGAAGGGCAGCGACGGGACTGCTGATACATTTATTCGTCGCTTTGGTTTCCGCTGGTTCGAAATAAGAAATATCAATGGAGATAAACAATTTTTCCTGAATGGAAAACGTATCGTGCTTCGCACATCTATCTCCTGGGGCTTTTGGCCTGTTAATGGTATCGCACCAAGCGATGAACTGGCACGCAAACAGGTAATGGATGCGAAGCGCTTAGGACTCAATATGCTGAATTTTCACCGTACGATTGGGCAGGCGAATGTTTTGGATGCTGCGGATGAACTAGGATTGCTTTATTTTGAGGAACCGGGTGGAAATCAATATCCGGAGCGTTTGTTCCAGCCTCAAAACGATCTGGAAAAGATGCAAACCGATTATTACCTTGCCGTGCGCAACGAGAAGTTTTTCCGCATGATTCGTCGTGATCGCAACCATCCGGCGTTGGTGATCTATAACATGCACAATGAACGAGGCGCACAACCTCAGCCGATTGACAGGGCTCAAATGCGGGCGGGGCATCAGTTGGATGAAACGCGTATTATCACTTATAATTCATGCAACGGCAATATTAAGATCAATGAACCCGATCCTAAATTTAAATTACACCTGTTGCCGTATGATACTACTTTTTATGATTATGGGTGGTTCGATCAGCATCATGCCGGCGGCCCCGGCGTATACCATGACAACCTCTACAACAATCCGACCAGCTACGCTAAATATACTGATCATAAAAATGAGATTATATATTACGGAGAAGAAGGTGCTATCGGCACGCCCCCGCGACTGCAACTGATCCGGGATGAAATTATGAAGCGTGGTAAAGATATTGGTTGGGAGTCGGATACCTATCTGAAATGGTACGATGCTTATGATCATTTTCTGCATAACAACGGCTTTCTTAAGGCGTTCCCTAATGTGGATAGTCTCACCCGCAAAATGGGTAATGTGGCCTATTACTACCAGGGCCGGGTGATCGAGAACGTACGCATTAATAATACGATAGACGGCTATGCTATCAATGGTTGGGAAGGGATGAAACAGGAGAATCATTCAGGTATGGTGGATAACTATCGTAATCTGAAAGGGGATCCTGATTTAATTGCGCGGTATAATAAGCCGCTATATATAGCGGTAAAACTGAATCATAAAGTGGTTCCGGTTGGCAATATTATTGTTGCTGATTTTTATATCGTTAACGAAAAAAACATTCGAGGAGCTGCCGAACTGGAAATACAGGCAAAGGATCAGCAGGGAGATATTTACTTTGCCCAAAAGCAAAAGGTGACCGTTGCTGGCGGTAACGTTTATGGTCAGCTGCTAGTGGCTGGCATTGAGGTACCGGTGCAAAGGGCAGGTTACACGACAATAAGCGCCATACTTAGAAAGAAATCTCATCATATTTGTTCCGGTGATGACAATGTATATGCCGTAAAGTTTGACAAAAGCGGTGTTTCAGAAAGTATACAGGTTGCCGATACGACGGGTACGATTCAGTCGTATTTACGATCTGTCGGTATAGAGTTTAGAGATTATCACTCAGGCAGACCGGATGCACATGTGTTGGTAATTGGTGCGTATGAACCGCGCCAGACTGGCAATCCTCTGGTGACCGATATCCTTGAATGGGTGAATAGTGGTAATAAATTGGTCATTGTCAGTAATACTGAAAAATGGGCGATGCATTTGGCTAAAAAAGAAGTGATCGATTTCCGGGGGATAAAGGTGATGGGTACCAGTTGGTATGGGGGCAATTATTTTGTAAGAAGCTCGCCATTGTTTGCTGGACTGCCCGAGAATTGCGTTTTTAATTGGGAATATCAGTGTCTGGCCACTTACAATAAAAATAGAATCGGTATGCGTATGTTTAATGGCCAGACAATTGTGGGCTGCGTGTCTGATCATAAGCAGGAAGTGTATTCAGCACTGAGCGTCATAGCACAAGGTCGTGGCAAAATCATTGTGAATGCGCTTGATATTATCTCTTGCATTAAAAATGCCAAAGTCGAGCGCCCGGCCGAAGGTGATGGAGAGAACGCCTCGGTAAGTACGATCAATGTACTAGCAGACAATCCTGCCAATGTGGTGGCCCGGCAGTTGTTATTAAATATGCTTAAAGATTAATGGAATAAAAAAACACAAATGAAACTAAACAGATGTCGTAATCTTTTCTTTATTATCGCGGTCTTGCTGCTGTTTTTATCATTCAGGGTGCTGCGTCAGGCAGAAAAGCCAACTATTTATATTATCGGCGATTCCACCGTACAAAACAACGATGGTAATGGGAAAAATGATTATTGGGGATGGGGAAGTCTGTTGTATCCGTATTTTGACAGTTCACGCCTATCTATTCGCAACCACGCTAAATCAGGAACGAGTACGCGGACATTCATTTTGGATGGGCGTTGGGATAAAATAATGCGCACACTGAAGAAGGGAGATTTTGTCATTATGCAATTCGGGCACAACGACCATGCAGGCGTCAACGATACGACAAAACAAAAGGGTACACTACCCGGTATCGGTGATGCTACCAGGGAAATTATCAGCATACGCACGCACAAGCCCGAAACGGTTCATACCTATGGCTGGTACCTGCGAAAATTTATTAGCGATACAAAGTCTAAAGGAGCTACGCCTATCGTATGTTCCCTGGTACCGCGTAATCGTTGGGATCATGGCCGGGTGATAGAAGAAGCGCGGTACCCTGAATGGGCAGCGGCTGTAGCGAAGGAGAGCGGGGCCTATTTCGTTAATCTTAATCGCATTATTGCCGCCCATTGGACAGCAATAGGTCAGGATAGTGTAAAACATTTTTTTCCAGGTGACGGCACGCATACAAATATTGATGGTGCGCGATTGAATGCAGCATCTGTGGTAGAAGGTCTCAGGAATTTGAAGGATTGTCCACTCGTTGGATATATGCGATAAATTATTTGGTTTTCGTCTGTATATAATGGGGCCTATCCGGGTAAACTTCACCTGGCCATAAAACAGAAATAATGCTATTTAGAAATTGAATCTTTTAACTGATAATTTTAGAATTAAGATGCGTACAAAATTTATATTGGGGTTATTATTTGGGATTTCAATTTGCATTAACGGTTTTGCACAAGGTGACCTGAAGCTCTGGTATAACAGGCCTTCCGCGGCGTGGACTGATGCGTTGCCTTTAGGCAATGGCAGATTGGGGGTGATGGTCTATGGTATTCCCGGATCGGATACCCTTCAGATCAACGAAGATACGTTCTGGTCTGGCAGCCCTTATCAGAATATTAATCCGGAAGCGAAGACGTACCTGAAAACAATACAGGATGATATAAACAAGGGAGCATATATTGATGCGCAAAAGCTGTCCTTAGCACATATTATTGCAGACAGAACAAAGACCTCTCACGGGCAGGTTTACCAATCAGTGGGAAATTTAGTCCTTCAGTTTCCGGGACACGAAAAAAAGTATACCGATTTTTATAGAGATCTTGATCTCGAAACGGCCGTTGCTACTACAAAATATAAGGTTGGAAACGTTGAGTTTAAACGGGAAGTATTTACGTCCTTTACTGACCAGTTGATCATAATGAGAATTTCTGCAAGTCAGGCGGGCAACATTTCTTTCCAAACATCCTTTACCGGCCCACTAAAGACGAATATGGTTAAAGCACAGAGCACTGTAGATGTTAATAGCAAAGACCTGATGCAGATCAGCGGAAAGCTAACGCGCGATAAGGAGGAGAATATCCCTAATAAATTATTTTTTGAAGGGCTTGTGAAAGTAGTTGCGGATGGCGGGGTGACCTCGGCGCAGGGGAACAGGATTACGGTGGATAAAGCAAATGCCGCAACAATCTATATCTCTGTGGCAACTAATTTTATAAATTACAAAGATATTTCCGGGGATGCTCTGGCAAAGGCAAAACACTATTTGGCCGCATTTTCCAAAACTTATGAGCAGGCAAAAGCAGATCATATTACTGCTTATCAAAGACAATTTAACAGGGTACATTTTTACTTGGGAAAATCGCCGCAAAATAAGAAACCAACGGATGTCCGCTTGGCGGAATTCGCTTCAACAAAGGACCCTGACCTGGCTGCGATGTATTTTCAATTCGGCAGGTATCTGTTAATTGCTGCCTCACAGCCTGGTACTGAGCCGGCAAACCTGCAAGGTATATGGAATCCTGATGCAGGTCAGTATCCGGCCTGGGACAGCAAGTACACCACCAATATTAATGTGGAGATGAATTACTGGCCTGCAGAGGTTACGAATCTTGCCGAATGCCATGAGCCGTTTATTCAATTGATTAAAGACGTAAGTGAAACAGGTAAACAAACAGCTTCTCTGATGTACGGCAGTCGGGGTTGGGCGTTGCATCATAATACTGATCTGTGGCGTATGACGGGCGCTGTTGATAAAACGGCTGGTATATGGCCCACCTGTAACGCCTGGTTCTGTTCCCATCTGTGGGAGCGGTTTCTTTATAGCGGAAACAAAGATTATCTTAAAGAAGTCTATCCCATTATGAAAAGTGCCTGCATGTTCTACTTGGATTTCCTGGTAAAAGACCCGAAGACCGGGTATATGGTTGTTTCGCCCTCTGTGTCTCCGGAGAATACACCAGGTCTTTTGTCTTATGTAGATACCGCACTTGATGGAAGAATAAGTAAAGAGCGTTGTTCTGTTTTTTCTGGTATAACAATGGATAACCAAATGGTTTTTGATTTATTTTCTAATACAATTGAAGCTGCTAATATGTTGAATAGAGATGCATCCTTTGTTGGGAAAGTGAAAGATATGCGCGCCAAACTTCCTCCAATGCATATTGGCCAGTATACACAGCTCCAGGAATGGCTCCAGGACTGGGATCGCAAAGTCTCTGGCCACAGGCATGTATCCCACTTGTGGGGACTGTTTCCGGGTAGAATGATATCTCCTTTTGAACAGCCCGAACTCTTTGAAGCGGCGCGTAATTCTCTGATTGGTCGTGGGGATGCCAGCAGGGGCTGGTCCATGGGGTGGAAAGTTTGTCTTTGGGCCAGGCTGCTGGATGGTAATCATGCCTACAAACTGATACAGAACCAGTTGAAATTAAAACCTGCATCAGCAACCATTAAAGACGCGGATGGGGGCACTTATGCCAATATGTTTGACGCACATCCTCCCTTTCAGATTGACGGGAATTTTGGATGCACTGCGGGTATTGCCGAGATGTTAATGCAAAGTCATGATGGCGCCATTACTTTGCTGCCTGCGCTCCCTGATAGCTGGCCGGACGGGAATATACAGGGGTTAAGAGCGCGCGGTGGTTTTGAGATTAGTGATATGAAATGGGCAAAAGGAAAGCTTACCGAGGTTCAGATAAAATCAACCATCGGGGGGAATCTACGTTTACGATCTGCCTCTGAATTAAAAGGCGCCGGACTTACAATGGCAAAAGGGGTGAATAGTAATCCGATGTTTCACCTGCAGCCAACGGCAAAACCGGTCGTTTCACCTAAGGCGGTACTGCGTGGAACGGGCATTGGAATGTATTTTGAATATGATGTAAAAACCATCGCCGGCAATAATTATATTATTGAGGCATTATAGCGTCCTGAAATTTTATATAAAACCTGAATACGAATATGAAGTTTATATTGCTATGTATTATGCTGTTTGCTTCTTTTAGCCTTACGGCTCAAACAGGAAGGAGCCGGAGCATTGTTCAATCTATTGTTGAGTTGCGGGCGAATGCGGTCTATAGCGCAGTGGTAGACGTAAATGGTGGAGGTGATTACACTTCTGTCCAGGAAGCGGTTGATCAGGCTCCAGCCGGAAGAAAGACCCCATGGCTGATATTTGTGAAAAACGGGACATATGAAGGACTGGTTAGAATTCCCGTAAATAAACCATATATCCATTTGATAGGACAGGACAGGGAAAAGGTGATGATTACCTTTAAGATTAATTGCGCCAACCCGGCTAACGCTAATGACTCGGGAAAGGAGTTTTCTAAAGTTAATTTTGGAGCACATGATTGCGCGGTTGTCGTCGTGGATGCCCCGGATTTTTTTGCTGAAAATATAAGTTTTGAAAATGGCTATGGTGTAGAAGCGCAAAGTGGCCCGCAGGCACTGGCTATAAAAACGAATAATGATCGTATTGCATTTTATAATTGCAAGTTCCGTTCCTTTCAGGATACCTGGATGACTAGCACCAGGGGTATGCATGATCGCTTGTATGTGGATAAATGCTGGATAGAAGGAGCTGTTGACTATTTTTATGGTGGAGGAAATGCCTATGTGGAAAACAGCACCTTATATAATGTTCGGAGTGGATCGGTCATTGTGGCTCCCGCCCAGGGTGAAGGTGTTAAATGGGGCTACGTATTTGACCATTGTATAGTTGATGGGAACGCTGCAGCGGCGGATGGGCGGACAAAACTTGGTCGTCCCTGGCACAACCAACCGATGGCCGTTTATTTGAATACGACAATGAAGATTCCACTTGATCCGCAGGGTTGGACGGATATGGGACCGGCAGCTAAACTGTTTGCCGAATATAACAGTAGAAGTGACGACGGGCGGCCACTTGACTTAAGCCGACGACGGACCTGGTATCAACAGCGTAAAAACGAAGGAGGAAAAAAGATAGAAGGGCTTACCGCTGTCCTTAATCAGCAGCAAGCCGCCAAATATACTTACAAAAATATCATCGAAGATGCTGATGGATGGAACCCCAGAACTTTCTTTGAAAAAACAGAGATACCCACTAATGTAAAGCGGACAGCCAACATGCTTATATGGGAAGCAACTGATAAAGTTATTGGTTATGTCGTTTATAGAAATAAGGAAGTAATTGGTTTTACACGAAGCAATTCATTTCGATTACCCGAATCGGCAGGACCGGGTGGCACTTTTGCGCTACAGGCTGTAAATAAAGACGGCGATTTGAGTGTAATGTCCGAAAGTGCAAAATAAAAGGCTGATTTATAAGAAAGCTGTCAAAGCGTCTGAAAGATCATTTAAACGTATGGTCATTTAACCTTAACCGGTAAAAAATATTCAATTATCTAAAGACCCGAGTTATTTATATCGGAGCTATCTACGGCTATTTGCCTGGCCAGCATTCCTGATTTAATCAGGACGACCATAAAATGGCCAAAAGGAATTGCTTGCTGCACTGTTCCCCACTTATACTTAATCATTGAATGCCAACTCAAAGCGTTCAGAAATCAGTTCATGCCTGGAGCCGGATGCAGTGGGTAGTTAGACGCTGCAATCTGAGCAACCTCATTGCTTAGGCGATAAATGTTTGATGCATATTTTGCGCGCAGACCATTTTTCGAACTGTTTGAATGCGTATTTGTGCGTAGTTTTAGAAACATTGATTATAAATAGGCAATGGAGAGTTTTATTAATCGAAGTTTTTTATTCACATAACATATTAATAATAAAGTAATTATTTAATATTTATTTCATATTTTTACACTTCCTGTTAAGAAAGATTTAAAATAATCTACGTGTTTATGCGTGTTTATGCGCTTTTGTATTAACTTAGTGGAAGCAAAGCCAAAAGATATCACTGTGCGTTTACTTGGATTGCCTGAAGAAGTACGGGAAATAGTGACAGCCAGCTAATATAAGATTGAACGATTCGATCAGCATCTGGATAAAAATAGCAGAATACAAAACACGAGATTGATATTGTTTCTAATCATTAATTAATAATTGTTATATGAAGTCGAAATTTTTAATGGCCATTTCGGTAGGGTGTCTAATCTTAATCTGTCAGTTGGCTAATGGGCAGCATACACTTACCGGAAAGGTAACAGATGAAAGAAGTGTTCCTCTCCAGGGCGTGTCTGTGCTGGTTAAAGGGGCATCTATCGGGACGACAACGGCACCAGATGGTTCTTTTGAATTTAAGGTTCCTGGGAGGGCCCGTATTTTACTTTTCAGGTATGTTGGTCATTTGGATAAAGAGGTGTCCATCGGAGACAGCACTTCTTTTACCGTGATTATGGAAAAGGACAGCAAAGAATTGACCGATGTTGTCATTGTGGGCTATGGTACACAGAAAAGAGCGAATCTGACGGGTGCTGTAACTACGGTGGATACAAAAGTGCTGGAGGCGCGCCCCATTACGGATTTGGCACGTGGACTACAGGGTGTGGTACCCGGTCTGACGATCACGACGCCGAGTGGTGAACTGGGGAAGAATCCTTTAATCCGCCTGCGCGGGATTACCGGTTCTCTTAATAGCCCGAACGGAACGCAACCCTTGATTCTGGTAGATAATGTGGAAATGCAGAATCTTCAAATGATCAATCCCGAGGACATTGAACAGATTTCTGTCTTAAAGGATGCGGCGTCTACTTCAATTTACGGTACGCGTGCTGCCTGGGGGGTTATACTGATCACCACAAAAAAGGGACACAAGAATATGCCGTCCAGGATTTCTTACAGTAATAATTTTGCTTATAGTCAACCGACCACAATGCCAAAAATTGCTTCCGCCTATGATGGAGCAGAAATGGTATTGCAGGCACTGCGCCGTTCCGGAAATAATCCCAATCTGCAAAATTTCCAGGTGTTGGGGATGTCATTTGATTCGATCGGAAATGAAAAGATCAGAGAGTGGCCTGAAAAATACGGTAATCAGAATCTTGGCCCGGAGATGGTCGAAGGCCGTGATTATGAGTTGAGAAATGGAGGTTTATATTTTTACCGTCCATGGGATCCCCTGAAATTATATATGCGTGATTGGACACCGCAGCAAAAGCATGATCTGTCCATTACCGGGGGCAGTGCTAATACGACCTATAGTATTGGTCTTGGATACTTGGGACAGAACGGTGTGTTGAAGGTAAATCCAGATGAATTTGACCGCTATAATGCGAATGTGGGTATTCAGTCAACGATTGCTCCCTGGCTGGATGTACGGGCCAAGATGATGCTTTCCTCTACTTTGACGACGACGCCGTTTATATTTGGAAGTGCCGCTTTGGGTCCCTGGTATTACATGCTCAGATGGCCAGCTATTTATCCCTATGGAACCATAGATGGCAAACCTTTCCGCAGTGCAGTCACCGAGGTGGCACAGGCAAAGATGAACCAGGATAAAAACGCGTATGTCAGGGCTTCAGCAGGCGCCACATTGAAACCTGTAGAAAATCTGACCATTGATTTTGATTATACCTACTCCTCTAATAACGAACATTATCATGCAGTGGGCGGTGGAACCTCCGGTATTGATTTTTGGGCGGGGCAGCTGAACTATTTAGATAATTATCAATCGGCTACTTACAACCGGGTGGTTTATGTTTCTAACTGGGACCAGATGCATACTGCCAAAGGATTTGCCACCTATGATCTTCGTAAAACAGATCATCACTTTAAATTTATATTAGGAGCGGATATGGACCTTTACAAAAGCTGGGGTCAATACTCTGAAAGAAGGGATGTGATAGATCCGGATTTTGGAGAAATAGGTTTAACAACCGGCGATCAGTATGCATATGCAAGCCCGGGGTTTACCAATGGCAACCAGTGGCCCATCACCCAATGGTCGACACTCGGTTATTTTGCCCGTATTAACTATAATTACAAGAACAAATATCTACTGGAGCTCAATGGCCGCCGGGACGGATCGTCCCGTTTCCCACAGCAGGACGCCTGGGCATTTTTCCCGTCCATGTCCGCCGGTTATGTCCTCACGGAAGAAAATTTTATGAAAGGCTTAAAGAATGTCCTGTCCTTTTTAAAAGTCAGAGGCTCCTGGGGGGAGTTAGGTAACCAGGGGGTAGGTGATTACCGTTTCTTATCGACCATGGGTTCTTCCACCTCCGGCTGGTGGGTTGGAAATAATAATGAAATTACTTTCAGTACACCCCAGGAAGTTCGAAGCAGTCTGACCTGGGAAAAAATCTCTACCCTTGATTTTGGATTGGAGACTAGATTTTTTGACAATAAATTTGGGGCGACTTTTGACTGGTACAGGCGGACAACAAGTGATATGATACGCCCTGGTGTCACCTTGCCGAGTTCCTATGGAGGTAATAGCCCGGTACGTAATTATGGAGCGATGCAGACCACAGGCTGGGAACTGGCTTTGGATTATCATCAGAATTTTGGGGATGACTTGAGTATTAATGCTTCTGTCGCATTATCTGATTTTAAAGAAGAAATTACCAGGGATGCCAATGTAACTAAAACGATCAGCAGTGTTTACAATGGGAAAGTCATTGGTGAAATCTGGGGTTATGAAAGTGCCGGCCTTTTCCAGGAATCTGATTTTGAAGGCAAAGATGCCAGCGGTAGATGGATCCCTAAATCCGGTATTGCTGATCAGTCATTCTTAGAAGGCAATAGTAACTGGTTTAATTTTGGCCCTGGAGATGTGCATTACAAAGACCTGAATGGTGATGGAAAAATTGATCCCGGAAATTCAACAGTGGAAGATCATGGTGACATGAAAGTCATCGGGAATACCACCCCGCGTTATCAGTATAGTTTCCGGTTAGGCGCGCAGTGGCGTGGTATCGATCTGGATCTTTTCTGGCAGGGGGTTGGCAAGCGGGATTTGTGGCCAATCGGTGGCGGTCCTGTCTTTGTTCCGGGTTTTAGTGTCGCGGAGGCCTGGTATGATCACCAGACGGATTACTGGACACCGAATAATACAGATGCCTACTATCCAAGACCAACTTCCAATCCTAATAAATCATTTAATTTTTATCCGCAAAGCAGGTACTTGCTGAATATGGCTTATTTGCGATTGAAAAATGTGCAGTTAGGTTATAGTCTGCCCTACAAGCTAATTACAAAACTTAAATTGGTAAAAGTCCGGGTATATGCAAGTGGTGAAAACTTGCTGACTTTTGATAAAGTGCAGGTACCGGTCGATCCGGAAGTGGATTATACGACTGAGCAGTGGGCTAGTGCCGGGGATGCATTTGGCCGGGTGTACCCTTATCGTAAAACCATTTCTTTTGGCCTGCAGGTCACTTTTTAAATTCTTTTAAATTCAAAGCAATGAAAACTATAATCACTTTATTTATCGGCGCTGTTTGTCTTTTGTCAGGATGTAAAAAGGGATTTCTGGACAGGCCGCCGCTGGATCAGTTAACGGATAATAATTTTTGGTCCAATGAGAAGAACCTGCGCACGTTTTCCTATGGATTCTATCCCACCTATTTTACAGGTTATGGTGCCGGATGGGCCTGGGGTCACTATTTTACCGGGGAAACGCTCAATGATGAATTTGGCTCAACCAGTCCGTCACAATTTGTAAAAGTTGTCCCCAGTAGCGGAGGTGGCTGGTCCTTTACCAACGTCAGAAAAGCCAATATTTTTCTGGACCGGATTCAGGGTGTGAATATGCCGGAGGAAGCAAAAAAGCACTGGACAGGTATTGCAAGGTTTTTTAGAGGGATGGCTTATTTTGAGCTGGTAAAATCATTTGGAGACGTGCCCTGGTATGATCACGCTCCATCCTCTGAAGATGAAGATTCTTTGTATCTGCCCCGGGATCCGAGGCAAGTGGTGATGACCCATGTATTAGAAGACTTTCAGTATGCGGCAGACAATGTCAGGGAAG
Organism: Arachidicoccus sp.; assembly: GCA_035497555.1. Lineage (GTDB taxonomy): Bacteria > Bacteroidota > Bacteroidia > Chitinophagales > Chitinophagaceae > Arachidicoccus. The sequence goes on from DATJDF010000451.1 coordinate 18,692, forward strand.
CTGACGGTGTGAAGGGATTAACGGTCAATAAATGGGTGGTCTTGGCCTTTATGTCCAAAGTTTTTTTATATGAAGGTACATGGGAAAAATATTTTAATATAGACGGCGCCGCTTCAAAAACATTCCTGACGGCGGCTAGGTGGGCCGCCGGTGAAGTGATCACAAAAGGCGGTTTTTCTTTTTCCAATACCTACAGGGAGTCTTTTAATTCACTGGATCTGTCTGCTAACGCGGAAATGATCTTATACAAACAGTATGAAACGGGTCAGGTAACACATACCCTGGTCAGTTACAGCAACAGAGAAGGTCAGACAGGACCCAATAAGGATGTAATGGAAAATTATCTTTGCACCGACGGGCTTCCTATTGAACTCTCCAGTCGTTACGCCGGAGATATTGGCATGAGTAATGTACTGAAAGACCGGGATTCCAGGATGGCAGAAACTTTTGCGCCCGATCTGCGACCCGTTGGCTATACCCGTGCGGCGGGAACTTTTTTTGGGGCTTCATCTACGGCTTATGCAACGCTTAAGTTTTTAAATGAAGAAATTATGAATGACAACCGCGGCTTATCAAATGTAAATCCCACAGATGCACCCATCATCAGACTAGGCGAAGTGATGGTAAATTATGCGGAAGCAGCGGCGGAACTGGGTGGATTAACGCAGCAAGATCTGAATATGTCCATTAATAAATTGAGAAGTCGGCCTGGTGGCAATTTGCCACCCCTACAGGTGATGGGCGGGTTACCTGCCGTAAACGGAGTTGTATATGATGATCCAAAAAGGGACCCTACCGTGTCTTCTATGATCTGGGAAATCCGGCGGGAAAGAAGAGTAGAGTTGAGTATGGAAGGAGTTCGTGAAGATGATTTGCGCCGGTGGAAAAAGCTGGATTATTTGGATATGACAAAACACCCTGATCTTAACCGGGGTGCCTGGATTAAAAAATCAGATTATCCTAATCTGAGTTCCAGTGTCGTACTGGAAAACGGGGCATCAGAAGGTTACATCAAGCCCGCGACTGCGCTTCGTGTCTTTAGTGATAATCGGGTATATCTGAGCCCATTACCGCTGGATCAGATTCAATTGTATAAAGACCACGGCGTGACGTTAACGCAGAATCCAGGGTGGGAATAATTATATGAAAGGAGTAAACCTGAAATTGTTATTTGAGGCTCATGATGGTCAGCTGGTATTTTGGACTTAATTTAGTAAGGAAAATAAGGGAGAAAAATGGTTAGTATAATAAAGCGGTTATGTAGTTGGACAATAAGCGGTCATAGCGCCCCAGTAAGGCGCCTGGTTTTTCACATCCCGCTGTGTGCCCTGGCCATACTGTATTGTTTCATGCTGGCACTGCCTGTAACGGCATTAGCTTCTGCAGCAATAGATACCGGTCAGTGGATAAGGATAAATCAGCTCGGATATACACCTGGCGGCACAAAAGTGGCCGTCTGGTGTAGTCAGCAGCGGGCGACCATCAGCGAATTTCTTCTGGTGGATTCTGCTACGGGTAAAACTGTACTACGGAAAAAGGTTCCAAAAATTTTTGGGAAATACGGCCCCTTTGCCAGCAGCGGAAGACTGGATTTTTCGGGTTTCAGCACCTCAGGGGTGTATTATCTGAAAGCGGGAGAGGCTAGGTCGCCCGCATTCGCGATTAATAATGGTGTTTACAATGGAGCTGCAGATTTCTGCCTCTTTTATTTACGACAGCAAAGATCCGGTTTTAATCCTTTTTTAAAGGATTCCTGCCATACCCATGATGGATACACCATGTATGGCCCCATGCCTGATAGCACCCATATTGATGTCGTTGGTGGCTGGCATGACGCTTCAGACTATTTACAGTACGCTTCTACTACCGCCAATGCGACCTGGCATCTTTTGGCCGCCTATCGGGATTTTCCGCAGGTATTTACAGATAAAAAGCAAGCTAATGGACTGAATGGCAGTAATCATATAGCGGATGTGCTGGATGAAGCAAAATGGGGCCTGGATTGGTTATTGAAACTTCACCCCAGACCCGACTGGATGTTCAACCAGGTAGCAGATGATCGGGACCATCACGGCATGCGGATACCTAAAGAGGATAATTTTTACGGCAAAGGCTTTGAACGCCCGGTTTATTTTATCAATGGGCAACCACAGCAGCAGGGAAAAGGGATGAACCATACCACAGGCACGAGTTCTACTGCGGGTAAATTTGCGGGTGCCTTTTCTTTGGGTTCCAACTTGTTTGATACGCGAGATACCAGTTATGCTGCCGTATTAAGAAAACACGCTATTACTGCGCTGCGTTACGCACAGAAAAAACCGGGTGTTACTCAAACGGTTTCTGTGGTCTCACCCTATATTTATGCCGAAGATAATTGGACAGACGATATGGAACTGGGGTTTGCCAGCCTGGCTGGAATGGACAAGGCGAAGGCACTGGGGAATCCAAAAGCGGCATTACTGGATTCAGCATTTCATTATGCGCAGGCGGAGAAAGTGACTCCATGGATGCGGCGGGATACAGCCAGTCATTATCAGTATTATCCATTTGTCAATGTGGGTCATTATGAATTAGCCAAGCAATTGGAAG
>DATJDF010000452.1:0-2191 GCA_035497555.1 Arachidicoccus sp.
GGCAGATCTTTAAATCTACCTGCATATTAGGGAATCTTTATCAGAAATCATCTCCAAAACTCCTTAAAACTTAAAGGGTTGTCAATTACCGTTGCTACAGAGATCGACACGCAGGCATTAAAAGGTAAATACGGATCCCCGAGTGCTGCTGCAAAAATTTAGTTCTGTGCCCTTATCCGGCTCAGGGTTTCCTGGGACATCCCCAGAAATGATGCCAGTATGCCTAAGGGCACCCGGTTGATTAATTCCGGCTTTTCCTCCATCAGTTGCTGATAACGCTCTCTTGCTGTAGAAAAATGCAGCTCATCAAAACGCTGCTGCAACTGGATTATTCCATTACTGATCAACAGCCTGCCCAGCCTTTCCATCTCATGGTATTTATGATACAGCAGCTCCATATCCGCTCTTTGTAGTTCATATAGCATACCAGCCTCCAGGGCCTCAATGCCCCGTCGGTCCGGCATATGGCTAAGGTAGCTAATAATGGAAATAGCAAATTCTCCTTCTCTACTGATCCAGTCCGTTACATCTTTACCTTGTTTAAAATAGAAAGTTCTTGTCAATCCCTGTTCAATATAATAGGCCGATGAACTCACCGAATTTACCTTTAAGATGATTTCTCCTTTTGCCACTTCTCTGAACTTTATAATGGACAGAAGATCATCTTCACACTGCGGCGGCAAACCAACCAAGCCTGATATTGTTTCTAAAAACTTTTTCATAACCACCTAAAAATCAGAAGTTATAAACGACAAATATGATTGTTTTCATTGATTCAAGGGTGTAATTAGACCCTTTGCTATTCGGATAATAAAGTCTCAAATCATGAAATCTATACCAGTCTAATACCCTGAATCAACCCTGTAATTTAATCTGTTTTCTGCAATCGGGATGGAATTAATCTATAACTTCTATCTATTTTATGTCTTTCTTAGGTGTTATGGCAGCAACTCCACTAAGCATCGCTATACCTACCGCCTACCTTCCTTTTCAATTATACCACCTACCATAGGCGACAAAGGCGGAGAGTATTAATATTGTAATATTTAATGCCACAGACTTAAATTCGCGCCTTTTCCAATGTATCGGTATAGCACATATCATGATAAAGACAAAACACAGTGCCACAATTGGGGTTAAGATAGTGGCTATACCTGTCAGCTCAGGAATCGTTATGCCAATCGAACCCAATATTTCTGTTACAGCGATAAACCGGATAAGGGGATAGGATAAATCAGCAACACCTGTTTGCTTTATCCGGATGAGTGTTTCTTTTGTTTGAATGGCTTTATTGATACCAGAATATAAGAACACCAAGGCCAAAAAAATCTGCAATATCCACAATATGGTTTCCATAATAAAACTATTTTCAACAAAGGTCGGTCTCTCAGCTGCACCATTTTTTGATATTTGTCAAAAAATGGTGCAGCCTCCTTATTCAGACCACGGAAAATGTATATAAGCGTTCGTTAAATTACTTTGCCGGGAAGTTTACATATAATCAAAATCAAGACCTTCCGGCCATTTTATGGAAGGACTCAGTTGTCATCCACATAAAAGAAGCTAAAATTCAGGAGGCACCCGTTTAATTAAACCTGGCCTTTCCCTTTTTAATTATGTAAACCGTTCTAATTCTGTAGCATAAAGCAAGTCTTCATATCTTTTTGCAATTGCCCCAAAGCCTTAATAATCAATAAACCGACTAAGCTACTCTACCGAAGGGTATTTACTATAGAAAAATGAATCATTCAAGCAATCAAATACACTTATATAATAAGGGCGAGATTTTCGGTATTTGACACTGTGGTCACTCTAAATAAAACAAATGCAATCCATTTATAGGAAGTTGAGGTAGATCCATATTAAATTTTACCGATTTACTTCAGGCAGGGCCTGAAGTAAATTCACCTGATGTACACCACGCAGGCCTTCGATATATTCCGAAGGCGCCTGCCCCATAATGGTTTTAAAAACCCGGTTAAAATTAGTAATACTATTGAAGCCCGAGTTATAGGCAATACTGGAAATGCTTTCAAAGGAACCGGTAGAAAACTGCTTGCGCGCTTCATTGATACGCACTTCATTCAAAAACTGGATAAAAGTATGGCGGGTATGCTTTTTAAAGAACCTGCAGAAAGCCTGCGGTGTCATAAAAGCCTGACCGGCGACTTCCTCTAAGGTAATAGGCTGA
>DATJDF010000453.1:0-1942 GCA_035497555.1 Arachidicoccus sp.
CTGCAGCATTTCATAACCAGCATCGATTCCATATAAAAACCGACTTGGAGTAATCTTTCTCACATTCAACGACAATCCATAACTCAGCCCGCTTTTTCGGCCATAGGGATTATTCGTGGCGGTCTCATTATTAATCCAAGAAGTATTTGCCGCATCTTTTCCACCAAAAGAAAAGAGGCCTGTATTAAAGTTGGCCCGTAATTCAGCCTTTTGAGCTGTCAAGATAGAGGTGCAAAGTAATGCGGCCAACATAAAAATTCCAGTAAATATGCCGTTAAGGGTACATTTAAATTTCATTCGCTTTGGTTTTATATTGAAATCAGTTTGTTGTGCAAAGGTTGTATTTCTATCTATATAACGATAATGAAGATCACAGTGCTACAGCCAACTTGGTTAATTATTATCGTGGCAATTTTAAAAACAGACCGTGCAACCGTTTAATGGGGATTATATCGACAATTTATCTGAGTTTACATGTTACATGCAACTAAAGCTTCCCACTTTTTTTTATAAGTGGAAATTAAAAAGGCTATTTATGGGTCAATACTTCGCTGTTCAAACCTCTTACTTAATCAAAAATGTATCCGCATCACCCAAAAATGGGTACTGGTCTCTAATTTGTTGCAGATTATCTTTTTTAAGCGTAATGGTATTGATGTCTTCCTGATCTCCGCCTTCATAGAGCGGATTTCCCAGTGGGTCCAGTATTACGGAATCGCCCCGATAAGCAATTTTATTCCCATCTACACCTACTCTATTTACGCCCACTACATAAGCCATATTTTCAATGGCACGTGCTTTTAAGAGTGTCGTCCAGGTCCCGTGACGCTTTTCGGGCCAGTTGGCCACATTGATCAGTATATCATATTCAGGCTGAGAAGCCTGTATTTGTTGCCTTGCCCAGACGGGGAAACGTAAGTCATAGCATATCTGAAGATTTATCCGCCATCCCTTAACACTGGCGATTAATCTTTTGTTTCCGGGATTATATTTAGCGGCTTCACCTCCATAGGCAAATAAATGCCTTTTATCATAAGTTCCAATATCCCCATTAGGCAACATCCATATTAACCGATTGTAAAAATCTTCCTCTTCCTGGATAACAATACTCCCAGTCAATATAATATTCTTCTTAGCTGCCAATTCACGCATCCAGTTGACCGTAGCGCCTTCCATTGGTTCAGCTAACTTAACAGGCTCCGATGTAAATCCTGTACTGAACATTTCTGGCAGGACAACAATTTCAGTAGGTTCCGTAATGGAAAGAATTTTTTCTTCCAGCATTTTCAAGTTCGCTTCCTTATTTTTCCAGAAGATATTTGTTTGTATCGTCGAAATTGTGATTGAGGACATAATTTTACCGTTTTAAGACTCAAATTCTAAGATAATCAAAATATTGGAGAAGCACTTATAATTTAATCTTTTGGTAAATTGCTATCTTAGCAATCCACTTATATTGCAGACAATTTATCACTTCAATCACAATTAAATATTTATGAAAAAGCTCGTATTGATTATTTTTTTAATGGCTGCCGGCTTTTCCGGCTACGCCCAGTTAGAGAGGCCAAAATTAGTCGTCGGAATTGTTGTTGACCAGATGCGGTGGGATTACCTCTATCGTTTTTACAATCATTATACAGACGGTGGCTTTAAAAGGATGCTTCGTGAAGGCTACAGCTGTGGCAATACGCTGATCAATTATCTTCCATCCTATACTGCGGTGGGTCATACCACCATATTTACCGGATCTGTTCCTTCTTTACACGGGATTGCGGGCAATAACTGGACTATCCAGAAAACGGGCCAAACAACCTACTGTACAGATGATTCAACTGTTCAGACTGTAGGGGCAACCGGCAATACAGGCCGCATGTCTCCGCGGAACCTGGAAGTGACCACTATTACAGACGAACTTCGACTCGCAACTAATTTTCAATCTAAA
>DATJDF010000454.1:0-5412 GCA_035497555.1 Arachidicoccus sp.
TAACCGCCCGGGCGGCAAGCTGGAATAGCTTACCTATCATCAGGTATGCAGAAGTGCTACTTAACCTGGCTGAGGCGAAAGCTGAACTTGGCGCTTTTAGCGTGAACGACTGGAATCTAACCATTACCCCCATTCGCAACAGAGCAGGTGTTCAATCTGTTTTCCCTATCAAAGCAGATCCTTATTTGTTGGATTACTATAAAGGTACCGTTAAGGGCGCTGTTCTACTGGAAATCCGTCGGGAAAGGGCAACAGAGTTATGCCTGGAAATGGGACTCAGATGGGATGACTTGATGCGGTGGCATATGGGGGTTTTGTTAAATTCGGGAGACAACCCATGGACGGGAATGTACATTCCTGACCTAGCAGGTAAGTATGACTTCAACGGTGACGGTAATATAGATTTTCAGATAGGGACAACAGAATCAGATAATACAATAAAACTGAATACAGCCGGATCAAATCAGAGTTTTTCAAGAAATGCGAATGGTAATCTGGTGTGGAATTATCAAAGGGTCTGGGAGGAGTATAAATATTTGCGTCCAATACCATTAGAGGCCATTATTAGGAATCCAAACCTGGAACAAAATTATTTGTGGGATAATAAATAGCAGATTAAACTCAAAAAAAGAAAAATGAAAAAATTAATTATATGCTTGATGCTGATCGTTTTGGTGTCCTGCAAGAAAAGCGATCCCATTACAATCAATGAAGCCGATCCTACCAGCCTGAATAATACAGCACTTCAAGAAGGGACAACACTATATGGAGAAATTAAAGATGAAAAAGGGGCCCCCATTAAGGATGTTGTGGTGAGTGATGGATTTTCATCGGTTGTTACTGATGCTAATGGTGTCTATCAGATTCAGCGGCATAAAAGAGCCAAATTCGTAAGCTATAGTACACCTTCTAATTACAAAGTAGCGGTTGACCCGCAAAATGATCCAATGTTTTATGCTGTACTTGACCCGATGGTCCCTAAAATAAGGCAGGATTTTGCCCTTAGTTCACAGGCTGTCGAACAGAAATTTACTTTGCTCTGTGTGGCAGATCCACAATGCCGTGATTTGGAAGAAGTTGCAAGGTATAAGTCAGAAACCATACCTGATATCAATAAACTGGCTACCGGTTTAAACAATCCTTATGCGATTACATTAGGGGATATTGTTTTCGACGCACCTGAGTTGTGGAAAGAAATGAAAGCCTCCATGTCGAACCAGAAAGTTTCTTTTTTTCAGGTGATCGGAAACCATGATCATTTAGAAACAGCAGCAAGTGATGAGAAAAGTGTGGAAAATTTTCGGCAGTTCTTTGGACCGACAGATTACTCCTTCAACAGGGGTAAAACGCATGTTGTTGCCATGGATAATGTACTCTATAGTGGTAAGCAGGATTATACCGGTGGATTAACAGACGCTCAGCTACAATGGCTGGAGCAGGATTTATCTCATGTGCCTAAAGATTTTATGGTTATCCTGGCGGCCCATATCCCTTTCAGGTCCGGTGGAGCACTGGACCATCATGTAAAATACAATGAGGTCTTGGCACTATTGTCGCAGTTTGCTTCCGCCTATATCATGACCGGACATACGCACTATCCAGACAAATATACACATGAAATAAATGGAAAGAAAATCTATGAATATGTACACGGCGCCGCTTGCGGTGCATGGTGGAACTCTACGATTTGTGCAGACGGAACACCTAATGGATATGGCGTTTTCGAAATAGAGGACGGGCATATTAAAAATGAATATTATAAAGCAACCAATTACAACAAGGATTTCCAGATCAGATCATATGATGCCAATCAGGTTTTCGGTCCTATGAACAAATTTACGTATATCTTTGGTGCACCTCAAAATCTGAACCTACCGGGACAAGGATGGGTTGTGGCCAATGTTTGGGACGCCGATGATGACTGGACCGTTGAACTATTTCAGGATGGGAAAAGCAAGGGCATGATGGAAAAAGTGACTACCCGGGATTATTGGGCAACTTATTATCATTTAGAGCAGTTGGGCAAAGCCGTGGGTTCCACATTTGATAAATCTGAAAAACATTTTTTTATCGGACAACTGAACGGCAATACAAGTGATGCTCATTTTGATATCGTCGCTAAGGATAAATTCGGGAACGAGTATCACTCCACAGAATTGACAAAAGATTTTGGAACAGCAGGCAGTTATTAGCGTTTTATCACCGGCAGCCAGGAGGTTTATTTTTTAATTGTTAAAATTTAAATGTGAGCAGTAAGAAAGTATCAATGAAAGATATTGCAAATGAACTGAATGTTTCAGTTGCCTTGGTATCTTATGTTTTGAATGGCAAGAAAACCGATAAAATTAATAATCAGACCGCATATAAAATCAAAGAGCTGGCGGCCAAGATGAATTATTCCCCCAACCAGATCGCTAAAAGTTTAAAGACTAATCGTACTAATACGTTGGGGTTGATTGTGGCTGATATTTCCAATTTATTTTATTCTTCCATTGCTAAATATATAGAAGGAGAAGCCAATAAATTCGGTTACCATGTTATTTACGGCAGTGCATATGAAAACCCTGATCGTTTTAATGCTATATTGGATCTGCTGGTATCCAGGCAGGTGGATGGTTACATTCTGGCCATTCCCGAAAATGCAGAATCCTGTATTGATAAATTAAACAAACTTGATAATCCATTTGTCATAATTGACCGTAAATTTTCTGAATTCCCGGATGCCCCTTCGGTGTTACTTGATAATTTCGATGCATCCCGCCGGATCGTCGAACACCTGGTTGAAAATAGCTTTTCAAGGTTGGGCCTGGTGACTATTCATCGGAACTTAAAGCATCTCCAGGAACGAAAGGCGGGCTTCATAGAAACCTGTCAGAAATTGTTGCATAACCCTCCCTTTATATATGAATTGGATGAGGAGCACCTTGAAGAGGAAATACAAAATGTCATTCATAAAAGTTTATTCGAAGACAAAGTTGATAATCTCTGCTTTTTTACCAATAAAGTTGCGATGGCAGGTCTCTCACTGATCGCCGGGCTCCAGATCCGGGTACCGGAGGAATTGGGAATCGTCTGCTTTGATGAGGCAGAGGCGTATAAATTATTCCGGACGCCTATTACCTATTTAAAACAGCCACTGCAGGAAATGAGTAATATGGCAGTTGATTATGTGTTACGTAATATTGGGAAAGACATTGCGCATCCTGAGGAGCACCTGGATGAATTTAAGGGCCAGCTGATTATAAACAGTTCCACTCAAAGAGTTTGATTTACAAAATACTAAATGAACAAACGAATGAATAATAAGCACTATAGAACAGATTTCAGTCTTAGAATATTTACCCTATCTGTATTTTTTATTGTGACAATGCAGTTAGGCGCATCTGCACAGGTAACCATGCCCCGTTTTTTTTCGGACCATATGGTGCTGAAAAGCGATACAAGTACCCTATTTTGGGGTTGGGCCAACCCTGGGAAGCCCGTACTGGTAAAAGCAAGCTGGTTAAAAGATACGCTGAAAACCGTTTCCAGTGGCACCTCAAGGTGGTCGGTAAAATTGCCCACCACTACAGCTGGGGGACCATATACCATTACCGTAATTTCTGAAGGGGATACCCTGGGTATTCAGGATGTACTCATGGGGGAAGTCTGGATTTGCTCCGGTCAGTCCAATATGCAGCGTAGTGCGGTGCAGCACCTAAAGCAGATGCTGGATGTATTAAAAGGGCCTTATGAGAAAAACATACGGGTACTGAATATCAGAAATATTGCATCGCCTTTACCTAAAGAGGATATTTATGACCGGTGGAGTGAATGTGACGCTACGTCCCTCAAACCTTTTACGGCTATTGGTTATTTTTTTGCCAAAAAGATTTCTTCAGAATTAAAAGTTCCGGTTGGGATTATAAATGCAAGTTGGGGCGGAACAAGTGCAGAAGTATGGCTCCCTGCCGGAGAAGTCCTTACTGATACATTTCTGGCAAGAAAGGCATTACTACAGAAAACAGCGCCGAGAAAACCCAATTTGCCCGGTCAGGCATGGAATGCGATGATCGCTCCTTATGTTGGCTATGCGATTTCAGGTGCACTATGGTACCAGGGAGAAAATAATACCGTTTCCTGGAATGGTTATGCCCGGCTATTTACGAAGCTTATAGAGAGCTGGCGAAAGAGCTGGAATGCCGCGTTTCCCTTTTTATTTGCACAGATTGCGCCCTATAATTATAAAAATAAAACCGTTCAAAAAGGGGCACTTGTCAGAGAGGCTCAAAATCAGGTTTCTATTCAATTGCCAGGTGTGGGCATGGTGTTGACTTCGGATTTAGTGGATAATATAAATGACATTCATCCATCAGACAAGAAAACCGTAGCCCTTCGCTTGGCTAATCTGGCTCTTTCAACAAATTATCACAAACTGTCTGAAAACAGGCAATCACCTGTTTATAGATCATACAAGATCATAAAAGACAGTGTGGTAATTTCCTTTTATCATATGGGAAATGAAAAACTAATGGTAAAAGGTGATGCCATTAATGATCTGTATATAGCGGGAGAGGATAGAAAGTTTCAGCCCGCAAATTATAAGCTGGAAGGAGATAAATTGATTGTTTTTAATGAGAAAATCAAGCATCCGGTTTCTGTCAGATATGCATTTTCAGATACTGCTCTGACAAATCTTTATTCAACCAATGGCTTACCTGTATCCTTGTTCAGGCTGGATACATGGAATAGCCCAGTAAAATTTTAATCAAATATGCACATGAGGAGCTTAATTTGTCTACTTACCTGTCAATTCCTGTTTTTCTCCTGTTTGCCCAAAGAGTCGAATAATTCGGGTAAGACAAATGAAAAGGCGAAACAGGAATATGTTTCCAAAAAGGATTTGTCTAATGTCACTGTAGGTTACTGCACACCGACGATGGATGCACCTTTTTATGTAGCACTAGAAAAGGCCGTTAGAAATAAGGTGGGCAGCTATGGAATGAAATACCTTTCAACAGATGGACAGTCGGATATTACAAAACAGGTTTTGGCGGTGGAGGATTTGTTGTCAAAAGGAATTCAAGTGCTAATTCTTAACCCTTTAGATCCCAAAGCGTTAATTCCAGTTGTAAAAAAGGCAAAAACGCAAGGGGTCCTCGTATTTATACTTGACAGCTTTATTGATGAAGACGCCCCGTATATTTCCAGTGTAGTTGCCAATAATGAACTAAATGGGGAGCTACTTGGCCAGTGGGTCATTAATAATATTAAGAAAGAACATTTAAATATTGCCATCATTAGCGGAAATCAGGGCAATCCGGTAGGCAGGGAAAAGCGGCTGGGCTTTGTCAGAGGACTTGCGGATGCGGAGTTGCATAATAGCAATAAAGTCGATTTTAACATCCGGACTCAAGGTTGGGGTGGCTGGAC
>DATJDF010000455.1:0-3244 GCA_035497555.1 Arachidicoccus sp.
CAGGAGAAAAAAAGACGGTACATTTTACCATTGTGCCAGATGATCTTATGTTATGGAACCGGCAGATGCAGCATGTCGTGGAGCCGGGCATTTTCAAAGTTATGATAGGAAAATCCTCTCAGGATACCCCTCAGGAAGCTACCTTTGAGATGGTGCCATAAATTTTGCAACGGAGCGGGATCTGTATATACCCGGTAAATTAATCGCAGACTCAGAGCGCCAATTTCTTTTTTTTCTGTGCGGAGGATTGGCGCTCAATTAAAGTGGTCTTCAGGATAATTTCTTTGGTTACATCTATAGGCTGGCTCAAATGACTGGCCTTGAGATCATTCATTAATAACTTGACAATATGGGTCGAGATTTCTTCAATTGGCTGTGCTATTGCAGTAATCGAAGGAGAGAACAGACCAAAATGTGTGTTGTCATCAAACCCAATGACAGCGATATCATTCGGGACCGCCTTGCCTAAAACACTCATGGCCCGAAGACCATTTATGGCCAGATAGTTGGTCGCAAACAGAACTGCATCGATTTGTGGTCTGTCTTTAAGAAAATACTGGATCTGTTTTAGCAAAATATCATCAGACAGGGTATAGGAGATCTCATAGATACTGGGTGCAAGCCTGCTTTCCTCAATTGCAGCTTCATAGCCTTTTAGCCGGTCAGACATCTGGGTCTGTTGAGAAGAAAGGGTAATAAAAGCAATATTCTGATAGCCTTTTTCTACAAATAGTCGGGCCGCTTTATATGCCCCTTCATAATTATCAACAACAACGTTATTAGAGGCAATTCCTGGAAAATAACGGTCAAATAATACAAGAGGAATCTGATCCGCTAACAATCCCTGAATCTCTTTTTCTATTCCCGGCGTGGGGGCAATAATAAATCCATCCACCTGCCGGTCTCTAAAGGCTCTTATAAGCGCTTTCGCATTTTGGGGGTCGTTTTCAGTACTGGAATAAAAGAGCTTGTAATCATGCAGGGCGGCATTTTTTTCCACCATTCTGGCGATAGTGGCAAAAAATGGATCCGCTATATCTTCGACCAGCATGCCCAGAATCTTACTTTTGCCCGTTCTGAGGCTACGCGCCACCATATTAGGCTGGTAGCCGCTTTGTCTGGCATATGCCAACACCCGGTCCCGCATCGCTGCACTGATACGGCGTTCTTCGGCTTTTCCGTTTAATACGGCTGATACAGTACTGATTGCAACATTTAATTCTTTGGCAATGTCATTAATTGATTTACGCTTCTTCATTTTTCTTTGGCTCTTCTATTTAGACTTTTGGTTGTCTGGATCCGGAAAATACCGGTCCAATAACGTGCCCACTACCTAATTTTTCATTGGCTATTTACCTGCGTGATTTTAAATCTCCATTAGAAGCGGGTCAAATACTTTGCCTTTGAATGCTAAATAAATTGATAATGGGCAAAATAAACACATTTTTTCAAAAATGTGGTGTACTTTGATCAGCTTAATTAAATTGTTTCACTGAATATGTGTCACTTTAAAAGGATAATACCCCCATTGTCAATTGAATATTTATGGATAGTAGCGGTTTTAATCGACTCAAGTGACTCATAAGTTTAAATTCAACCTTTATGACCAGGCAAACCAAATTTTTAAAAAATGCTGGCCTTTTGGCGTCGCTCGCCTTGACCGGGAACCTAACCCTTCATGCACAGTCCGTCAACTATGCAACGCAGTTAAATCAACTGTATACCCAAGTGCAGAAAGATTTCTATATACCCGACAGTACTTATTATAGAGAACATGCGGTAAAACAGTCCGGAGATCATGAAGTATCCTTCCTTTGGCCACTTTGCGCTCTTATCCAGGCCGACAATGAAATGGAAAAATTAAACCCAGGCAAGTCATATATGCAACAGACCTATGCTGTAATAGAAAAATATAATGACGATGCACCTCCAGCGCCGGGTTACGATTCTTATCCGGGAGAATTTAGCAGAGAAGATCGTTATTATGATGATAATCAGTGGATTGGGATTGCTGCGATGGATGCCTATTTTAGAGAAAAAAGAAAATCTGATTTAGCGATGGGTGAAAAGATCCATCAGTTTATGATGACAGGTTACGATAGTGTAAGTGGTGGTGGTCTTTACTGGCGAGAAGGCGATAAAAACACGAAAAATACCTGTAGTAACGGCCCCGCAGTTATTTTACTGATGCAGCTCTTCCAGGCAACAAACAAAAAGTCTTACCTGAATGAAGCTATCGCTGTCTATAACTGGACAAATAAACAATTGCGCTCCCCTGAACATTTATTTTATGATAACCTGAATGTAAAAACGGGTGCCATTAGTAAACATTTCTTTTCTTACAATGCTGGTACGATGTTGCAGTCAAATGTATATTTATATGAAGCAACTAAAGACAAGACCTATCTCAACGAAGCCATTCAAATTGCACAGAGTGCTACTAAATACTTTTTAGGATCCGGTCATTTTAGAGATGATTATTGGTTTAATGCAGTTTTTCTACGGGGGCTTCAGCATTTATACAAGCATAATAAAGATAATCAGTATCTGAAAGCCTTCCAGGCATGTACGGATTATGCTTTAGCGAATGATATGAACGGCGCTGGTTTAATGGGTAAGAAGAAGACAGAAAACCTGGTGGGACAAGGCGGGATGTTAGAAATCCTGGCCAGGCTCGCTTGGTTACAGAAAAAAGGCGTACTCTAAGATTTTTAAAATTCAATAATGTGCTTATCAGCCTCTGATTCAAACGGATCGGAGGCTTTTACTTTTTAAATCTAACAAAGCTGCCCCAGAATAAGGAAACTTTGAGATATTTATTTTTTCTTCCAATAGCGGTTAGGAGTAGGAGAGGTTACTTATAGGCTGGAGTGATCTATAAATTTACGCTGTTATTAAACTATCTAATGCGATGAAGATAAATTGTATGCTAAAAAAAAGACGTAATACAAATACGCATGTCGCCCATCGGTACTTGCTGCTTGTACTACTGTTGCTAGGAGCTATGGCTGGGAGCCGGGCCAGTGCGCAGGTAACGACCAGGGTGCTCAGTGGTACCGTCACTGATGAAAACCTTAAACCTGTAAGCGGGGCTAGTGTACATATACTGGGCACGACTCAGGGCGATGTGACCAATCAGGAAGGCCAATATAAAATTCAGGTTGTAAATGCTACCGACAGTCTGGAAATTACTCACCTGAATTATGAAACCAGGCGGGTAATTATTGGAGATGGCGCAACATTA
>DATJDF010000456.1:0-3865 GCA_035497555.1 Arachidicoccus sp.
CTGGGTAATTTTTTTGTTCTTATCGATCGTCATATTCCCATTGGCATCATAGCTGTAATCGGCGCCTGAGGTATTACCATCCTGGAAATCTCCCAGCTTTTCCCCGGCATTATTCAGAATGGCGTCAGTCACTGCTGACAGTTTGTTGCTGCCCGCCTGGTAAGCATAAGCTAAATTATCTATGGCAGCCGAGGTCCCGGCAGTCAGCAGGCCGCTGCGAACAAGTTTTTTAATATTGCCGTTTTCATCGTAAGTTAATCCGCTGACGCTGTAATTTACTTTTGTGGCGGTAAAATTAGAGGCGGTATACTGGCCAAAATTGGCTCCCGTCAGTCTGCTGGCAGCGTCATAGGTGTAATCGTATTTTCTGACCTTACTGTCATGGGCATTCTTCCAGACCATACCGGTGATATTACCGTTATACTGAGGTGCAGTGTAGGTCTTACCACCAATCAGATTATTATTCGTTTTGTCGTAACCCAAATCAAATCCGAAGTAATTATGGCTGGGGAAGGTCACAGACTGGATATCCATGGAGCTTTCTGTGAACATTTCCCCACTGAATGTCTGAGTGGTGAAGGCAGCTTCCGTAGAATTGTAAACCGAGTCCAGTTGCGCTTCTATTTTCGCCACACAATTTGCGCATGGAATGCAGCTGATATAGGGAAATCTCCTTTATCTAACCCTATACACGTACTACTTTAACTGCCAGTCTCACTTAATTCGTATATAGTCTCATGCCATCTTCAAGCTCAGAATCAAAACTATCATCAAATGAAAATTTATAGATTTTTATTTCATTCCCATTATTGTAAAATGTAAATGTAAACCTATAAAATTTTTTTGCATAGCATACAAAGTAAACATACACGCCCAAATCATTTCCAACTTCTTTCTTTCGTAATAATCTCTCCGAAATAAACTTCCCAGAATATTTATTAATAGTATTAAACTTGTTCTCCAAATTTACAGTAGATGAATCTTTCAAATTTATATCTACGTTTGTGCTTAAAAGCTCACGTAGAGCATTATTGTAATTACCATTTTTAATAGAAGTAAAAAAAGGATTTATAATTGATGCTGACGTTTTTGTTAAGATACTATTTTTTTTGCCACTGGTAATTGTTTGAGAATTGCATCCAATAGTAACGATAATTGCGAATACTAATGATGAAAAATGTAATTTTGATTTCATAATAATTGATATTTTCATTTAATAAATTAGTGATTTTGAATGTTTTTTTGCGGCTCTATAAAGTTTTTCAATTTTTCATTTATTTAGTTACCTACTACACTAAAGATAGTTCCAATAGTGTTCGCAGCTGCCTTTCCAGCTTGGTAGACATTTACTGAAAATTCAAATCCCACTATGCCAATATTTGCTCCGACAGCAAAAGTTGTATTTAATGTATTTGCACTTCCAGTTCCTAACATACTATTATCCCCTACAGTTTTGGAAGGGCCTAAGCTAGCTTTTCCTTCAACACCGATCATTTTTACCGAAGACTTGCCATCTGTATATTGAACAATACCTGCTTCTGTTCCTATGTTTATTGATCCGAAAGGTGTTGAAGCTTCTGTGCCGATGCCGGCCAAAGAAGCAGCCACATCAGTTTTGCTCCCACTTGTAAATGTAACAGATGCCTTAGGTCCATTAGCTCCAACTTCAATATCTACCCCCATTCCCTCAACTTTCCCCCCAACCGTGCCTGCAGCGACACTTAATTTTAAACTTGCTGTCTTTGACCAGGCACTATTTCCCGCTTGTGAATATTTCTGTACATTTGGCTTTTGAGAAGCTTTATAAAGGTCCAGTAGCCATTGAGATTCCAATCCTTCCAATTCTACGGCATTTATAACTTTGTTTTCGCTAAAAGCATAAACACTATTATATCGGAAAGAATCCGATTTAGGATCAATCTGCCAGAACCTGCCAATTTGAGGGTCATCCATGCGGTATTTGAACTCATACATATCAATACCAAAATCTTCGTTTCTCTCCTGCTTCTGGAAAGTATTCTTGTAGTTATGCAAACTGCCTGATGCAGTCATTCCTATCCCTTTCTGCTGAAGCCCAAACGGATAATAACTACTCGTTTCCAGTATCGGACTACTCACATTATAATCATCTGTAATAACCATTCTGGTATTACCCAGATGATCTTTCAGAAAATAGTCATACACAAAGAAACTATCGGTCGCATCAGGTCTTGCCCTTCCTTCTCCTGTGCCAAAGAACTGTAAGGTATCATTTTGATAAACGCTGCCACCGATATATGTCGTGACAGTTTGCTTTGCTGGTTGTGTGGTACTATCTATGGTTACCTTACGCAGTTTGTTGCCTCCTGCATCATAGTAATACCGGATGGTTCTCTTACCTGCTGTGCCGTCTACCCTGATTTCCCTGGGTAAATTTAGGATATTATAGACGATCTGGATGATTTTTTTGTTCTTATCGATCGTCATATTACCGTTGGCATCATAGCTGTAATCGGCGCCTGAGATATTACCATCCTGGAAATCTCCTAGCTTTTCCCCGGCGTTGTTGGCTCCCGTCAATCTGCTGGTGGCATCATAGGTGTAATCGTATTTTCTGACCTTGCTGTCATGGGCATCCTTCCAGACCATACCGGTGATATTACCGTTATACTGAGGTGCGGTGTAGGTCTTGCCACCAATCAGATTATTGTTCGTTTTATCATAGCCCAGATCAAATCCAAAATAATTATGGCTGGGGAAGATGACAGACTGGATATCCATGGAGCTTTCTGTGAACATTTCCCCACTGAGTGTCTGGGTGGTAATAGTTGCTGTATTGGCAGAATCCGTATAGGCTTTACTGCGGGCATAGTCCCGGTTGACACCCAGCAGCCAGCCTCTGATATTGTAATCGTAGTCCTGGGTCTCAAGAGGGGTGTTTGTATAAAGAGAAGCTCCGCTTCTTCTTTTACCCAGTTCTTTTCTTTTTACCTGTCCTAAGGCGTCATAGCCAATTTGGCTGATGGTGGCGTAGTTACTCATACCGCCTGTTCCTACCTTGCTATTACTCTGGCGCTGTTCTGTCTTTACTAACCTGCCCAGATCATCATAGCTTATTTTGGTAACCGATACCGTGGTCTGAACAGCTGCGCCTTTCTTCTCCTGTTGGCTGGACACCACCACCAGTGGCTGGCCGGCCCAGCTGTACTGCGTGCTCGTCACATCAATGCCACCAGTGATGTTCTGCTGCTGGGTCTGAATAACTCTGGCTTTATCATCATAAATGCTAAGAGACAACAGAAAGCCGTTGGTACTGTCCAGTATAGCTGCCTTGGTCCAGGTGACAAGACCCTTGGTCGTAATCTGGCTGTTTTTTGTTGGTTTCTCCGCATAAGGGAATACCGTAGTACTTGCCGTCAGCCAGTAGCTGTCCCAGCTGCCTAGAAAAGAGGCGCTCATCCCAGTGGGAAGGGTAATACCGGTATAATCATCGTAATGCGTCTCAGTCAGGATCGTGCTTGCCGCAGGTGTCACATTGGGATAAACGGGGCTAATAGCCGCCGCGTCCAGAATAGTCTTCAGGCTGCTGCCGCTGCCATCTGTATACTGCCAGGTGATAGAAGGCCGGTTGAGCGCGTCATATTTGGTAGCCAGCCACTTATGAGGCGTCCGCATATTGCCATCCTGGGTCATGACCAGTCTGTCCCGGTTGTCATATACCATGTAAACGGCCGCTGCCCCTGGTACCTGCTTTATGACCATGCGGTTTCTGCCATCATATTCATAACGGAAGCATTGCTCACTCAAAATATTACTGCTAAATACCCAGCCGGCCGTCTGTAGCGCCTTTACACCTTCCGGCTGTACCACACAGCGCAGGTTTCCC
>DATJDF010000457.1:0-15705 GCA_035497555.1 Arachidicoccus sp.
CGGTTCGCAACTGTTTCAATTGATGCTGGCCTTAGAGAGCCGCCGGCCTTCATATGTAAATGTTTGCCGCCGGATCCATCACTTTTCAGTATGCAATCCATGATACCGTTATCGTCCGTTGTCGGTTCAAGTAGTACAGCTCCGGCACCATCTCCGAAAATAATACATGTCGTTCTGTCGGTATAGTCGACAATGGCGCTCATTTTATCTACGCCGACGACAATCACTTTTTTATGTTTTCCACTTTCAATAAATGCGGCACCCATATTCAGCGCATATAAAAATCCGCTACAGGCAGCGCTGACATCAAAGCCATAGGCATTTTTTGCCCCAATCTTATCCCCAATTAAATTGGCCGTGGCCGGGAAAAGCATATCCGGTGTCACCGTAGCGCAAATAATACACTCAATGTCAAGAGGGTCCAGCTTTTTCTTTTGCAATATGTCACGTATGGCCTCCGTGGCCATATCGCTACTTGCTTTGGTTGGGTCTTTTAATATTCTTCTTTCTTTTATGCCAGTTCTGGTCGTAATCCATTCGTCGGTTGTATCTATAATCTTTTCCAAATCTGCATTTGTCAGCCTGTCTTCAGGCACATAACCTCCGACAGAGGTAATTGCGGCTCTAATTTTATTCATTACTTTTTATTAATCCTAATGGTTTTGTACAGCTTTTACACTGAAAAAGAATGGTCAAAAGTATTCAAAAGTTATGAAAAGTGGAAATTTGAAAAAATTCGAGGTGGTTTGGTCGTTTAAATTGCTATAACAGTATAACTTATTTAAATAACACCCTTTAAGATTTTGGCACTGCTTTTTGGGCAAATCTGACAAAAGGGTTGAAAAGGCAGGCTTTGTTTGTTGAATTTTGTACTACTTTTGACTCCATTATTGACCGTAACTTATAAGAGTATGATCGCATTTTTGAAAGGGGAATTTGTTAATAAAACACCTGCAAATGTTATAGTAAATGTAGGTGGTGTCGGCTATGATCTTCAAATCAGCCTGAATACTTACTCCGCGATCAGCCAGCTGGATCACGGCATGTTATATACGCATTTACAAATAACTGAAAATAATCATACCTTATTCGGCTTTGCAGATTTGAATGAAAAATCCCTTTTTCTGCAGTTGATTGCAGTTTCCGGTGTAGGCGCATCTACTGCCCGGATGATGTTGTCGGGCATGAAACCCGATGAAATCATCCGGGCGATTGTCCAAAACAATGCCGGGCAACTGGAAAAAATCAAAGGAATTGGTCGCAAAACGGCCGAAAGGCTGATTGTAGAATTAAAGGATAAACTCGCAAAAGTCCATGATCAGCAGATAGGCAGTTTTCAACCCTTGCCTAGATCCATTGAATCCGATACCCTTGATGCCCTGATGGCGCTTGGAATCGGTAAGCAGTTAGCAGAAAATGCTATACGTAAGACCTTAAAAGCTAGTTCAGATCAAACGATGGATCTGGAATCTCTGATAAAAAATTCACTCAAAAACCTATAAGGTCGCTTTTCTCCACATAACCTTTGAGAATTATACTTTAAGCGCCAAAATTTCGTTTTAATACTTTAGCGGAGAAAACCGCTCAAGATTAGCGCGAAACCAATTGAGTAAATATTATAAAATTTTCTTTAGGTCTATATTTACCTTAGTCTCCTTATTGTCGGTGGGCCTGAAGGGGTATGGACAATCTTTAAGTGATTCCGCAGGCCGGCCTTTTTATCCTTATCCCATCCATGATTATTTTGGCTACCGGTTGTTTGATAAGGCATACTCCAATAATATATTTGATATGGGCAGGCCGGGAGACACCACTCTCATTAAAGCTTACGCTATTTATGACAGCACTACCGGGCAGTATCTTTTCGAAAACCGTTTAGACAGTAATACCTATCACAGGCCGGTTCATATCGGGATGTGGGATTTTATCGATCTTGAGGGGCAGTTCCAGGAGCAAAAACATTATTATGATCTCGGTAAATCACTTGATCTTTTAAATTTTAAGCAACCCAGACCGAAATCCAGATTGGATAAAAAACTGTTTAACCGGATCTTTGGTCTGACAACAGATGGTAAAAAGGTGGACGTCACGCCGCAGGGAAACGTAGACCTCTCTTTGGGATATGAAGGGCAGAATATCCAGAACCCAACGTTGGCAGAACGGGCCCGTAAGACGGGTAATTTTGACGTAAAGGCCAATGCCAATATGAACATCCTGGCCAAAGTGGGCAGTAAGCTGTTACTTCCGATTACGTATAATACCCAAAGCACATTTGAATTCAATAATCAGTTTAAGCTAAAATATGAAGGCTTTGATGATGAATTACTGAAATCCATTGAGGCCGGCAACATCTCATTTGAAAGCAAGGGATCACTAATGCCAAGCATCCAGAATCTGTTCGGCCTAAAAGCGCAGGTACAGCTAGGAAAGCTGTTTGTGACAGGTGCATTTGCCAACAACCGCTCGCAACGGCAATCAGTTACTTTGCAGGGTGGTGGACTGGCGCAAAAAATTGATATCTCTTTAGGAGACTATGATGAAAATAGAAACTTCTTACTAGGTAATTATTTTAAGGAGCATTATAATGAAGTAATGCACTCCCTGCCGGTCGTCAATAGCCAGGTGCGGATTTTAAGAATGGAAGTATGGGTAACCAATAAAACCGGAGCCACAACGAATGTCCGTAATATTGTCGGGTTAATGGATCTTGGGGAGAATACGCCCTATAATAGTCATATTCAATCCTTACATTCTTATAAAGGTCTTCCTGATAACGGAGCGAATGATCTGTATTCCACACTCCTTGCCGGCGGGCAGAGTCGTAATCCTGCGCTGGTAACGACCTTACTTCAATCTCGCGGACTCCAGCCTGTAACCGATTTTGAAAAGACTTATGCCCGCAAACTGGACTCCACGGAATATATTTTTAATCCTCAGGCAGGGTTTATTGCGCTCAACCAACAACTTCAGCCTGATGCCGTATTAGCAGTCGCCTATCAGTATAGCTACAACGGAAGAACTTACCAGGTGGGGGAATTCTCCCAGGATGTGGCACTGGATTCTACACAAGGTGTCCAGAAAGTAATGTTTCTTAAACTCCTGAAGGCCTCATCGCAGAGAGTCAATTTACCTACATGGAGTTGGATGATGAAAAACGTGTATTCCCTGAACATGGGTGGGTTGCAATCAGATGGGTTTAACCTGAATGTTTATTACCAGGAGCCCAGTGGAGGTACAAAACGTTATCTGCCTGAGGCGGCCACATCGGTCAAGGGAAAATCTATTATTTCTGTATTAGGTGCTGACCGGCTGAATGCCCGAAATGATCCTGCACCCGATGGGCAATTTGACTTTGTGGATCATTTTACGATACTTCAGGCGCAGGGAAAGATTATTTTCCCGGTATTGGAACCCTTTGGCAGGGATCTGGATTCACTGGCCTATCAGGGCGTTCAGCAAGCTACACGGGATAAGTATATTTACTATCAATTGTATGACAGCATAAAAGCCATTGCTGCCACTTATTCCAATCTAAACCGGTTTTTATTGCAGGGAACAGTAAAGGGTAGTTCTACTTCACAGATCAGCCTGGGTGCGATGAATATCCCGCCTGGCTCGGTTACCGTTACGGCCGGCGGCCGTACACTGGCAGAAGGTACGGATTATACGATCGATTACAATTTGGGAATGATCCAGATTGTCAATCAGTCCGTACTCAATGCAGGTACGCCGGTAAATGTACAGTTTGAGAACAATGCCAATCTAGGTGTGGCACAAAGAAATTTTATGGGACTCAGACTGGATTATTTAGCCAGCGATAAGCTGAGTTTTGGGGCGACAATGGAGAAGCTGACGGAGCAGCCCTATACCTTTAAAACAAATTATGGGGAAGATCCCATCAATAATACGATGTATGGGCTGGATTTCAATTACCGCTCCGAATTCCCGGGCCTGACAAAACTGTTGGACAAACTGCCGTTTTATACCACCATAGCACCGAGCTCTATTAATGCCTATGGGGAAGCGGCACTATTAAAACCCGGTCATCCTAAACAGATTGGTGCAGGTAATAGCGGCATGGTTTATCTGGATGATTTTGAAAGTTCAGATAATTTATTTGACCTTCGTTTTCCATTTACTTCCTGGGCACTCGCTTCGACTCCTGCCGGCAATGGCCTTTTCCCTGAAGCCACCCTGAATAATAATCTGGATTATGGTAAAAACAGGGCACTGCTTGCCTGGTATAATATAGAACCGATTTTACAGGACCGGTCCAATAGCAGCAATCCGTTATACAAGAATCTCTCCGAGTTAAGCGATCCCCGGGTCAGGCCTGTTTATGCCAATGAACTCTTTCCCCGGCAAAGTGTGCTATCCTCTGCCTTACAGACGACCACTTTTGATCTGTCCTTTTATCCCAGACAGAGGGGCCCTTATAATTTCTCGGATCAGGCTGGTGAAATAGACCGCAACGGAAATTTACAGCAGCCGGGTAATAAATGGGGCGGGATCATGCGTGCGCTGGATCAAACGGATTTTATCACCAGCAATGTCGAATATATTGAATTCTGGGTGCAGGATCCCTTTATTAAAAACCCGGGGAGTGCAGGTGGGAAGCTGATTTTCAATTTGGGGGATGTCAGTGAGGATGTGCTAAAAGATGGGAAAAGGTTTTATGAAAACGGATTGTCTACACCTAATTCACCCACTGCTGAAGACAGCAGCTCCGTTTGGGGGGTGAGCCCGGTTAATCCCATACAGCTGACCAATGCCTTTAGTAATATCGCCAGCGACCGAAAATTACAGGATGTGGGCTTTGACGGAATGGATGATGCAGGGGAAAGGCGAAAACATAGCCTATATTTACAGAGTCTCAGGACTAATTTTGGCACTGAGTCACCTATTTATAAAGCGGCACTAAATGATCCGTCTGCGGACAATTATTTATGGTATCGAGATCCGGCCTATGGGAAATCAGACGGGATATTAGCCCGTTACAAGTATTTCAATAATACCCAGGGGAATTCTCCGGTGGCCGGCAGTTCCGGGAGTGCTTCCGCTGCCGTAATGTATCCCGATAATGAGGACCTGAATGGAGATAATACGGTAAATGAAACGGAGCAGTATTTTGAATATGATCTGGACCTTAAACCGGGGATGACACTGACGGATAAGTATATTGCAGATGTCAGGACGATTACACCTAAGCTGGCAAATGACAGCATCAGTAAAGAAAACTGGTATCTTTTCCGGATTCCTATTCAATCCTTTACCCGTAAAGTAGGCAATATTGAAGATTTTAAATCCATCCGCTTCATGCGGATGTATCTCACCGGCTTCCAGGATTCGGTGACACTTCGGTTTGCCCGTTTCGGATTGGTACGTAATAACTGGCGGCCATTTACTTATGCACTGGATACGACCGGTGCCTACCAGTCTCTGCCACAAAATAGTAATACGGCCCTGACGGTGCTCTCTGTAAATACTGAGGATAATAGTGAAAGGTTACCGATTCCTTATAAAATGCCGCCGGGTGTACAGCAGCTGCAATCCATGATGGCTGCCGGTGGTACCAATAACGGTTCTGTCTACCTAGAGAAAGAGCAGTCAATGAGTATGCGTATCACCGGGCTGGACCGTAATGATTCCAGGGCGGTCTTTAAAAATCTGAAAGTGGATCTCAGGCAATACGGTGAAATGTCTATGTTCCTGCATGCCGAATCCTTACCGGGTCAGCGGCAGGTGACCAGTGGAGAGCTGTCTGCAGTTATCCGCATCGGGCAGGATTTTTTGAACAATTATTACGAGATCCGGATCCCCCTTCAGGTAACGCTGCCCAGTGCGACAGCGACGGCTCAGGAAATCTGGCCGGATCTGAATCATTTAAAAGTGGCCTTACAGGATTTAGTCACCTTAAAACTAAGGCGAAATAGTAGTGGACGGCCCTTAAATGAAATCTACCGGGAACAGGTCGGCGCGCAGACTTATTCCGTAAAAGGCAATCCTAATTTGGGGGAAGTAAGCAGTTTATTGGTGGGTGTAGAAAATACGGAGAGTGCACAACCGGCCAGCTGTGAAATCTGGGTGGATGAACTAGGGTTATCCAAATTAAATGAACACGGCGGCTGGGCAGCATTAGGCCGGGTGGACATGCAGCTGGCGGATTTAGGCACGCTCAGTGTTTCTGCCAATACCTATTCTGCAGGATTTGGATCCCTTGAACAGCGTGTCAATGAAAGAGCCAAAAACAGTATGGTGCAATTTGATGCTTCGGCCAGTATAGACGCCGGAAAGTTATTTCCCGAAAAAGCAGGTTTAAGCATTCCGATGTATGCCAGTTACAATAAAACTGTTTTGACACCTGAATATGATCCATATGATATGGATGTGCTGTATAAGGACAAGCTTAAGAGTTACACCACTAAATATCAGCGGGACTCTGTCCGGCGGGCGGCCTTAGATCAGACGACCAGTAAAACCATCAGCTTTACCAATGTACGGTTGGCAAAGCCGTCCATGAATCCAAAAATCTGGAGTCTGAGTAATTTCGATTTTTCTTATTCTTTTTCCAGGATTGAACAGACCAATCCCCTGATTGAAGAAAATAGTATCAGTAAATACTTTGGCGGCCTCGGTTATACTTATAATGGCCGCCCTAAATTCATTGAACCGTTTAAAGGGCTGATCAGAAACAAAAGCCCCTGGCTCGCGATTATCCGGGATTTTAATTTTAATCCCAATCCATCCTTATTAAGTTTTAGGTCTACCGTAGACCGGCAGTTGGGCATATTTACCCCCAGGTCTGTCAACATATATAATATGGGAGAAGGAGTAGATACAGCGCAAACCACTTATGATAAATATTTCAGGATGTCCAGGGATTATAACCTGAACTGGAACCTGACAAAAAGCATCAATCTGGATTTTACCGCTACCAATCTTTCGTATGTAGATGAGCCTTATGGATTATTAGACACTAAGATTAAAAGGGATTCGATGTGGGCGAATTTCTGGAATGGTGGACGAAATACCCAGTATTCCCAAAAGGCGGCCTTTGCTTACAATCTGCCTTTGGATAAATTACCTTTTGCGGACTGGATTTCGATGCAATACAGCTATTCTGTTACCTATGATTGGGTAGGTGCAAGTCTGCTGGCTGCCAGTCTGGGTAATGTGATTGAAAATGGGAACAATACCAATATTAACGGGCAGTTTGATTTTAGAAAACTATATGGTAAATCTAAATTTATCAAAGCTGCCCTGGATACCAGCAGTCTAGCGTTGAAGGTGGATTCGGTAAATAATGATGACATTAAGAAGTTGGATTCACTCATCAAGAACCTTCCTTCCAGAAAGACAGTCATCAAAGGGCTAAAAGGCCGTGAACGCAAAGCGGCCTTGACCAACTGGCGCAGGATGAAATCTGCCATCCGAATGGCAAAACTGGCCATAAATAAAAAACAGGTAGTAAGAACGAGCAAAGCGGTATCAGCGGCAGTAAGACTCCTTACGATGATAAAAAGCATTTCTGTTACCTATTCCACAGGATATACCAGCCGGCTGCCCGGATATATGGATAGTACCAGAGCGTTGGGGCAGGACTGGCACTCCGGACAGCCAGGGTTGGGTTATATTTTTGGCAAGCAACCGACGAAAGCATGGCTGGAAGCCAAAGCGCGAGACCATGTATTATCTACGGACCCATTTTTTAATGACTTATACAGGCAGACCTATAACCAGAATTTTAATATCAATGCCCAATTAGAGCCGGTACCGGATTTGCTCATTGATCTAAGCCTGATGAAATCATTTAATAAGGATTATTCAGAGTTGTTTAAGGATACCAGTGGGGGAGGCGGCTTTGAGCATCTGAGTCCCTATAGTGCCGGAGGCTTTACGGTCTCCTATGCCAGTTTTCATTCTTTGTTTGAGCAACCGAAGGCCGGACAGGTGTCAGCAAGCTTTCAACAATTTTCTGATTTTAGAAAGATCATTTCCGGCCGTCTGGCTGCACAGAATCCCTACTACAACGGAGAAATGGACGCGGACGGTTTTGCCAAAGGGTATGGACGTTATGCACAAAACGTGCTGATACCAGCTTTTCTGGCTGCCTATACCGGCAAATCTCCGAATACTATAGGGCTGGTCGCACCTACAAATGTGGATATTAAGACCAATCCGCTGGGGGATATTTTCCCTTTGCCCAACTGGAATATTACCTATGCCGGGTTAACGCGGATTGGGGCACTTTCTACTATATTTTCCAATATCACTTTAAAGAGCGGGTATAATGGCACTTTATCCATGAATAGTTTTACGAGTGCCTTGAATTTTCAGGACAGGTTAATGCGGGGGATGCCCGGGTTTATCGACCCGGTTTCTGGTAATTATGTCCCCTATTTTCTGATTCCCAATATTACCATTTCTGAAAATTATTCCCCTTTGATCGGTGTGGACATCACGCTTGCCAATCAAAGTAATTTTAGTTTTGAATATTCGAAAACCCGCCAGCTTTCTTTGAGTCTGATCGATTATCAGGTGAGCGAAGTGAATACAACTGAATATTCCCTCGGATTTAACTGGACGAAACACAATGCCAAATTACCCTTTCTGCCGAAACCCAAAAAGACGACAGACGGCGTGGGCAATGATCTGACATTTGGATTAGATATGGCGATGAGTGATCAGTTGAATTCAAGTACTACTTTAGATCAGACCAATGGCTACAGCACAGGTGGACAAAAGGTGATCTCTCTATCCCCTTCTATTAACTATGTGTTGAATAACCGGATTAACCTTAAATTCTTTTTTAACCAGACCCGCAATATCCCTTATGTTTCGACGACGCCACCTATTGTCGTTACGAGTGCAGGATTGCAAATCAGGTTATCGCTACAGTAATGTAGGTGAGTCGATCAAATGGAAGCGCTTTTGGTCTTTACTTTGAGATTGCGTAATTTTAGTTAGACAATGCGAAAATTCATAATAGAATTTCTCAGGTACCTAAGGGTACCTGAATTAATTGGAACTAACGATGACCGGCAGGAAAAATGGTGGCTGTTTCGTCATGCGGTCTACTGGAATTACATTTTAGGATTCTTTATTGGGCTATTGTTAATTGGTTACAGCTATTTTCTGTTGCACACCATTGGTTTTGATTACCGGAAAATCTGGGACCTGAAGTTAAATCGTGGCTTTGAAGGGTTCCGATTGGGGCAGTTTGTATTCATGTGCCTACTCGGACCTGTTCTTGAAGAACTCCTTTTTAGGAGCTGGCTTAATTTTAAAAAGATGGGCTTAGCGCTTTTTGCTGGTGCTTTTATGTGGGAGATCGCTAAATTAACCGGAAAGTGGCTATTTGGAGTGGAGCGGATCCTGGGGGTAATGGGCGTAAGTATTTTGTTGGCCATACTGGCTTTTTTTCTAACCTACCACTTCCTGCATACAGCTGCCTTAGATAAAGTTGGTAAACGATATTTCCGGTTTTGGTTTTATGGGTCGGCGTTTATTTTTGGATTATTACATCTTTTCAATGTGATGCCGCCTACTGTCGGGATCATGCTATTATGCATTCCTATGGTGCTCCCACAGTTCGTGATGGGGCTTATTATGGGTTATGTGCGTATAAGAAACGGCCTGATCTGGTCGGTGGGACTACACGTTTTGATCAATACGGTTGCTTTTCTTTTTATGCTTAATTGAATAATCGGCGGCTAAATGGATTATTTTTTTGCCTTCAATTCTTTTTGTAAGGCAAACATCTCATCTCTGAGTTTTGCAGCTTCGATAAAATCGAGGTCTTTTGCGGCTTTGTCCATTTGTTTTTTAATCTTACTAATTGCCTTTTCCAAATAGGGGATGGTACGTTTATTAATATCAACAGGCTCCTCATCCACCCGATGCTCAATCAGGCTATCCTGGTAGCCAATCGCATAGGATTTATGTTCATCAAAGCCTTTAATATCCAATACAGATGTTTGTGCAAAAACCTGCTCTTTGCTTTTGACGACAGTGGTTGGGGTGATATGATGTCGTTCGTTGTATTCTACCTGTTTTGCCCGGCGCCTGTCTGTTTCGTCCATGGTTCTTTGCATACTCATGGTGATTTTATCAGCATAAAAGATTACTTTACCCTCTACATTTCTGGCTGCCCTGCCTGCAGTTTGTGTAAGTGATTTTTCGTTTCTCAAAAATCCTTCTTTATCGGCATCAAGAACTGCCACCAATGTAACTTCTGGTAAATCGAGTCCCTCTCTGAGTAGGTTCACTCCGACCAGGACATCAATTTCACCCAGGCGCAGTTGCCGCAGTATTTCTACCCGGTCCAGCGTATCTACATCACTGTGAATATATTTTGAATTGATATTTATTTTTTGGAGATATTTATCCATTTCCTCGGCCATCCGTTTCGTAAGCGTTGTCACGAGTACCCGGCCGCCCTTTTTCACCTGGATGTCAATTTCATCTAAGAGGTCATCAATCTGATTATGGCTGGGACGGATTTCGATAGGGGGATCAAGTAGTCCCGTCGGCCGGACAATTTGCTCCACGACTATACCTTCTGTTTTTTCCAGTTCATAATTACCGGGAGTGGCAGAAACAAATACGGTCTGCCCGATCATATTTTCAAACTCATTAAAACTAAGCGGGCGGTTGTCAATGGCACTAGGCAATCTAAACCCGTATTCGACCAAGGTGAGTTTTCTACTACGGTCGCCACCATGCATACCTGATATTTGAGGGATGGTTTGGTGGGATTCGTCTATAATGCATAGAAAATCTTCCGGGAAATAGTCGATCAGGCAAAAGGGACGGGTACCTGGGTTTCTTCTGTCGAAAAACCGGGAGTAGTTTTCAATACCGTTACAATAGCCTAATTCCCGCATCATTTCCAGGTCATAGTCCACCCGTTCCTTTATCCTTTGCGCCTCTATAAATTTTTGGATACTATTAAAGTAATCGACCTGTGCCCGAAGTTCATCCTGGATTTCATAAGTAATCTGCTGCATCATTTCTTTAGGTGCCAGGTAGAGGTTTGCGGGGAATATCGCCGCATTGTCCATGGACAGCATGCGCTGATTGGTGATTACATCAATGGTTTCAATGGATTCAATTTCATCGTCAAAAAAGGTGATACGGTATCCGTAATCAACATAGGGGAGATTGATGTCCACTGTATCCCCTTTTACCCTAAAGGTACTCCGGGTAAAATCAATCTGTGTCCGGTTGTATAATGAATTAACCAGTGCGTGTAAAAAAGCTTGTCTGGGTATGATCTGCCCTTTGTGAATGCGGATAATTCCTTTTTCAAATTCAGTTGGATTGCCGATACCGTAAATACAGCTTACACTGGCCACCACAATAATGTCCCTTCTGCCACTCAGCAGCTGGGCAGTCGCCTGTAGCCGGAGTTTATCCAGTTCCTCGTTAATACTCAGATCTTTTTCAATGTAGGTATTGGTTACCGGCATAAAGGCTTCCGGTTGGTAATAATCATAATAGCTGACAAAATAACCAACCGCATTATTAGGAAAGAATTGCTTGAATTCTCCATAAAGCTGGGCTACTAATGT
Source organism: Arachidicoccus sp. (assembly GCA_035497555.1). Taxonomy (GTDB): domain Bacteria; phylum Bacteroidota; class Bacteroidia; order Chitinophagales; family Chitinophagaceae; genus Arachidicoccus. The sequence goes on from DATJDF010000457.1 coordinate 11,574, forward strand.
CTTATTATGCGTAAGTACCAGGGTAGGACGCTGGAGGTTCTGGATGACATTGGCCATCGTAAAGGTTTTACCGGATCCGGTAACCCCCAGTAAGGTCTGGAACTGTTCGCCACTTTCTATCGTTTCCGTCAACTGACGGATGGCGCTTGGCTGATCGCCGGCGGGTTGATAATCTGAATGTAGTTCAAAAGGCATAAGACGAAGTTACGAACTGGATTTGGTTTAAGAAAACATTACGGAAGCTATTAAAAGAGGGAATGTTAGAAAATTCAACCTCAAAATCTAGGTACTTTATTATATATATTTTCATGATATATTGTAAATTATAATCATAACTTTTGCCAATGATTATAAGCGGGGTGTCCATGTGTATTGCCTAATAGTAAGGAGCTAATATAAAAGGATTCCCTCTTTGAATCTATGCATGTTTTAAAAGAGGAAACTGGCCACAGTTCTGTTGAATAAAATATTATGGCTTATTTTTGCCGGATGAAAATAATTCCGCTATCTGAAGGCGCTTTTACGATAGATGCCAGTAAGCAATTTATTCCATTTGATGCAAAGAAGGATGATTTGCAAGCCAGAACAACTGGTAGTTTACTCGTAGAGATCCAACCTTTTCTAGTTGTAACAGATAAAGATATTCTATTATTTGACACTGGTCTTGGCTTTGCTGAAAATGGCCGGATGCAGATCCATGAGCTTCTTCAGGCTCAGGGAATTGGCGCCGGTGAAGTTACGAAAGTGCTACTTTCTCATTTACATAAAGATCATGCTGGTGGCATTTGTGAAACTCAGGGTAATGGAGAAAAGGTATTGACCTTTCCACATGCTACCTATTACTTACAGGCAGCGGAATTGGAATATGGGCTTAGTGGAGAAAGTCCTTCTTATCAGAAAGAACAATTTGAACTGCTAAAAGATCATCCTCAGGTTGTCTTGCTCAAAGGCAACGGGATGATAGACGACTATATACAATATGAGGTTACAGGCGCCCACAGTAAATATCATCAGGTATTCTGGGTTCGGGAACAAAATGAGACGGTTTTTTACGGGGCAGATGACGCACCACAATTAGGACAGATGAATAACCGCTTCATGGCCAAATATGACTATGACGGCAGAAAATGTATGGAACTAAGGAAAATATGGTGGCAGAAAGGGGAGGAGGAGAAATGGACTTTTATGTTTTACCATGACGTTAAATCCCCGACTTTTCAATTTGATTGATTTTTTTTAGTGGCGCTCCAAGACTAGAGCGCCACCTCTATTCAAATTGTGATATGTTTTATGCTTATGAATACAAAGATAAGCCAGCGAGACTAGCGCTGTTTATCAAATCGGGAAATAAGCTTACGAGATCCGGAATGGTTCTGGGCGCTTCTATAGGTGTTTATCGGTTTTTGATGTAATTTCGGGGGTATGAAGATGCACTCCCGATTTAATTGGAGAATTCTGTTGGCCACTATTGCCCTCGCCATCGTGATTGGAAGTCTTTTTTATTCCCGCTATCTCTCCCTTAAACTGGACAAGATTGAAACCCAGCGCGTTGAAACCTGGGTCGAGGCCCAGCGGACCATTGCCAGTGCATCAGAAGAAACCAATCTTAATCTGGCTATAAAAATCTCCACTGAAAACAAAGATATACCGATCATCGAAACGACCGGTTCAGATAGCATCACGGGCAATTTTCTGAATTTAGACAGCGCGCGTGCAGTCAGTAGTCCTGCTTATCTGAAAGAGAAACTTGCAGATTTTAAAAAGCTGCATCCACCTATCATTCTTAAACTTGACCCCGAGCAATCTGAAGTTTTTCAGTATTATTATGGAGAAAGCCAGCTTCAAAGAGAATTGAGGTACTTTCCTATGATCCAATTATTAATTGTTGGGCTCTTTATTACGATAGTTTTTGTAGCGCAAAGAAGCGCAAACCGTAACATGCAGAACCGGCTATGGGTAGGGATGGCAAAAGAGACGGCTCATCAGTTGGGCACCCCCCTTACAAGCCTGGAAGGTTGGGTAGAAATATTAAAAGAAGCGGCCATTAATCGACAAAATACAAATGCGACTCCCGAGATTGATCGGGAAGCAATCTTGACGGAAATGGAGACTGATGTGGCCCGGCTTAAATTAATCAGTGATCGTTTTGCCAAGATTGGAAGTCATCCAAAACTGGAAAATGCTGATGTATATTTACAGGTTGGGAAAATGATTGAATATATTAAGAAACGTGCTGGTGGTCGTATCCGCTTCGAATTACATCCTGATCAAGGTCCTTTCTTTGCGGCTATTTCTCCGCCACTGTTTGACTGGGTCATTGAGAATTTATTGAAAAACGCCTTAGACGCTATGCCAGCTGAAGGAAGCATTATTGTGAATCTTAAAAAAGCTGAAAATCAACTTTTGATTGATATTCAGGATTCAGGGAAGGGGATACCTTATGCGGATCAAAAGAAAGTTTTTAATCCTGGGTATACCACTAAAAAAAGAGGCTGGGGTTTAGGACTTGCACTGACCAAAAGAATCATACAGGAATATCATCATGGAACGATCTATGTGAAGCATAGTGAACCGGATAAAGGGACAACATTTAGGATTGTGTTGCGCACTAATGTAAGTATATAAGAAACGATATTTTTTCTAATAGTAGACTTTGGTGCCTTTGCTAACAGTAGAGGGGTGCCTATGCAAAGTTTTTAAGTGGTACAAAAAGTTGCTCAGAATATCTGCATTTATTTTGTTGCTTCTGAAATGCAAATCCTTGTCAATTTCAAGGACTTGGTCGCTAAGCTAGAATATTCCTGGTTAAATTCGAGTTCAGGATAATCAAGTCCTTTAAGCTATATGTAAATGTTATCACGGCAAAATGTGTTTGATACCAGGAACATACTTGCGAACAAAATTTCTTACGGTTCTTCCGACTACTATGGCTGCCTGTACTAAGTCATTTAACTGGACATGTTGACAAATTTTATTTAATTACATTTTATATTTCATAAAAGATGTAAGTAGGTTTAGGTAGTACTCCTACTATTAAAACTCTTACTCATTCGGCTTGGCTTAAGCCGCACGGGATTTCTCAACTGGTACAAAAAGAAACACTGGATGCCACGAAGATTGTGAAAGTTTTTGAGGCACTATGCGTTATAGCCTAGACTATCAAGACTTTTAGAGAAGAAACGATTGTTAGACAATGAATGATATTTCGCTACTACCGATATGCCAATGCAACTTTAGCTCGATCGTTCAATTGTTGGAACGTTACAAATAAAATACGAAACGCTACGAATGGATGTTCAAAGAAAAAGCCCAGATCATTGAAAACCTTTTGAACAACATAAAATAGAACGATGACGCCGCTAAATGAGCGGCTTTGGGTAGAATGTCAAAACATAACAACAAAATCTAAAAACCATAGGCCTTATTAAGGATATTCTATTCTTTCTAATTTCATTTCTGTTACAGCATGGTCTTGACGATTGTGAACTGCTGCATCTGTATTGGATTGTAAAAATCCTTTAATCGAAGAATAGAGTAATTGAGAATTAATTAATTTCTCTATTAATATATATTCGTCCACATTAGGCCCTTTTTTTGAATAATAACAAAAAAAATCAAAGTATGGATCTTCTCCAGAATAAGTATTGGATTTTTTCTTATGAATATCTTTTAAAAGAAACTGAAAAGGAGTAAAATAAATTTCACATCCCTGTAACTTAATCCAATAGTTTGGATCACCGCCTTTATATTTTACCAAATAATTAGAAAATATCGTATCGGTTGTGGAATAATAAACGGCTTGCTTCAAACTGTCATCCAATGCTTTAACAAAAAAGTTTTCTTTTAAGTGGTTTTTTATTTTCTTCGAGACATACAGACCATATATAGCATGTTTAAAAAAATAGAACATGGTACACATCCCCTTATTAAGATTGCCATCTTCTGTGCTATATTTTTTCGGAATATCAACATAATCTATTCCTGATGGATCAAAGTCGTCTGAGAAAAGAACTATCTTCCTGTCTTTGCCATTAAGATTGAATATTGTATCTATTTTCAAACAAATGGGTTTTGAACCACGCACTGAATCTTCTGATTCATTATCATCAGTATGTATGAAAATATAGTTACA
>DATJDF010000458.1:0-3885 GCA_035497555.1 Arachidicoccus sp.
AATTTTTTTTAAATAGATTTGTTAAAACGTGATCTGAATGTTTGAAAAGTTTGCAGTGTATTTAAAAGAAAAAGCCAGTCTTACCGACGAGCAAATAGAAGAAGTACGTGCCGTTACAATCAACAAAAGATTGCGTAAAAGGCAATACCTCCTACAAGAGGGCGATGTATGTCACCATAACTGTTTCCTGGCAAAAGGTTGCCTGCGATTATACCGTGTTGGCGAGGACGGCGTGGAACACATCCTGAGGTTTGCAGTAGAAAATTGGTGGATCAGTGATCAGGAGAGTTATAATAATGGAATTCCTTCCAAAAACAATATTGATGCCCTCGAAGACAGTGAACTTTTACTGATCGAAAAAAATGATTTCAACCATATAGTCCATAACTTCCCAAACTTTAGGACTTTCAAGGATGCCTTAAAAGCCAGGAGTTTTGATGTCAGTCAAAACAGGATCATGAGCAATATCAGCGACACTGCCGAAGAAAAATATAAAAATTTTATAAAATCTTATCCGGACATCTCTAACCGCGTACCACTTCATATGATTGCCTCTTTTCTTGGTGTGTCCCGCGAGACGTTAAGCCGGATCAGAAACCAGTTTACAAAGACACATTGATTCATTGTTTTAAACAAAATTCAAAAAGCCCTGTTGTTGAAAGCAATAGGGCTTTTTGAATGCTTTATTTCAAGGCATTATTCGGGTTTGAAATACATTTTTCCTTTTCGAGTTCACAAAATGTTACAGGCGAACCCTTGATGTGATAAATGTCACGCGCAATTTGTGCTAAATGTCCTTGTTAACCAGGCTTCGGTATAAGTAGCTTTGCAACAGAAAAGACAGATATTGTTCCGAACTTTATTTAAATAGCTTTTCTGACTGGTCAATGGAAGATTATAATTTTATGATTGATCAACTCCTGGATCAATGGGAAAACAAGATACGGGAAACGACAGATCTGTTTCTAGCGATTGGCGAACAGTTTGCAATGGAACCAGTGGCCCCGGGAAAAAACAGGGCTATTTACCTCTTAGGCCACCTGATCGTCGCGAGTGACTGCTTTTTGGCTGCTTTGGGGCCTTACGAAAGACGTTACCCGGATTACGACGAGCTTTTTCTTACCCCTCAACATCATACCAATAAATATCCAGCCTATGCGCTTTTATTACAGCAATGGGTTTTAGTCAATGAAGTATTGTCTGCCTATCTAAGGCAACTGAGTCCGGCTGACTGGAGATCAAAACATAATTATATCAGCGAAACTGATTTTATTTTTGAACCCAAGAGGAACAAATTCAATGTGCTGCTGAACAGAAATGCCCACCTTTTTCACCATGCAGGGCAATTAGCGCTCATCCGCACCATATAAGCTGAGTTCTATTTATTATTAAATCCCTCCTGTAGCCAATGAACAAACGGCGCTGCAAAAACCGGTGCATATTTTCGGCAAATTCCGATAGTTAAAATTGATTCTTAGCTGTACCTGATCATTATAGAGTTGTACACAGACAGCAATAAAACGTAATACCACTATAATCCGCCTTGCTGCAATAGAATCGGATAAGGCTGATCCGGATTTTATGGATCTCTCCTACGCACACAGTTTCATTTGGAATCATATACTGTGACATTTATCACATACAAATTCGTTCAAATGTCCTTGTCGTTTGGAGCAAGTTACCGGAACTTTGATAAAAAATAAAGACAATAATATAATGTATAATAAAACAAATTGGCCGGTAGATCAGGGTCCTGAAATATCTGCAATCTATGCGCTGAATGACATCGATATCAAAGCATCGGCAGAGGTGGTTTGGAAATTACTTATCGACGCGGAAAACTGGGTGAGCTATTTCCCACCTGAAGACCAGGTGAAGATATTAGGTGATAAAAAACAGCTGGAGCTGGGTACCAAATGGACCCGCGTTACTGTTGGCTTCCTGATGCACCTGACTGTGACCGAGTTCGAACCTAACCACAGGCTGGCCTGGAAAACGACCGTTGACGGTGACCAGACCGGCTCAACCGCTTACCACGGCTGGGTGATCACACCCTCGGAAGAGGGCGTTCATGTCCTGACCGAAGAGACACAACAGGGTGAATGGTTCCTGGACATATTGGGCCACACACATCCGGGAGGACTTTACACTTATCACCAGTATTGGGTGGAAAGGCTTAAAGCCGCAGCTGAAGCAATGACAGCAGGGAAATAAATCCCGAAAGGAAAGACCTTCTAAATAGGCATTGACCCCTTTCGCAGGTTGCATTTTATGAAAACATTTATCAAAACAATTAAAATAAAAAGATCATGGATCTTCAATTAAAAGAAAAAACCGCCCTTGTCACCGGCTCAACTACCGGGATAGGGTTTGCCATAGCAAGGTCGCTGGCACAGGAAGGCGCAAAAGTTATTGTTAACGGGCGCAGCCAGGAGCGTGTTAATGCAGCTGTTGAGCAGATCAAAACGGAAACCGGTAACCGGAACATCTATGGAGCAGTGGCAGATCTTGAACAGGCCGAACAGGTGAACACCCTTATTCAGCAATATCCAGAAGTAGATATCCTGGTGAATAACGCAGGTATTGCCCAGCCGAAAGCATTCAAAGATATTCCGGATGAAGAATGGCTGGATATCTATCAGGTGAATGTAATGAGTGGTGTGCGTCTTTCGCGTGCCTATATAGACAAGATGCTGAAAGCCAACTGGGGCCGTATCATATTTATCTCCAGCGAATCGGGTGTTCAGATCCCTGCGGAGATGATACAATACGGGGTTTCCAAAACCGCACAGATCGGCTTGTCACGTGGATTAGCAGAAATGACTGTAGGCACGGCAGTTACGGTGAATACCGTTTTACCGGGACCAACATCAACGGAGGCTATTACTAATTTCATGAAAGCCACCGCTGAACAGCAGGGCATCAGCGGTGCGGAAATGGAAAAAGTGTTTTTCACAAGCATGCGTGGCACCTCGCTACTTAAGCGTTTTATCAAGCCAGAAGAAATTGCGAGCCTGGTAACCTACATCGCCAGTCCGCTTTCAGCGGCCACAAACGGCGCGGCACTTCGTGCCGACGGCGGCGTCATCAAATCTGCATTTTAACAGTCATCATAAAACATCAATAAATAAAATAGTATGAAAACAATCGGAATAATTGGCGCCGGCCATATCGGACAATCGGTTGCCGGACAACTACTGAAAAATAACATATCAATTTTGATCAGTAATAGCAGGGAGCCTCAAACGCTTGAACCTGTCATTTTGAAATTAGGCAAGGACGCAAAAGCGGTAACAGCTGCGCAAGCAGCCACAGCCGAAATTGTGGTGCTGGCGTTGCCCTGGTGGGAAGTTAATAAACTGACCGGCCTCATTGACTGGAAAGATAAACTTGTGATCGATATCACCAATGAATTCCTGCCGGGTGGTAAGATCGCTGACTTAGGAGATAAAACATCAACCGGCATTGTGCTGGAACAGATTCCGGGTGCCCGTATTGTCAAAGCATTCAATACCCTTTTTGCTGCAAGGCTCGGAGCAGATCCAGTAGTCGGTGGTGGCCGTCGGGTAGTCTTTGTTGCCGGAGATGATGAAGCCGCAAAAGCAGAAGCAATCGAACTGATCAATACAATCGGTTTTGCTCCTGTCGATCTGGGTACCTTGTCCTCAGGCAGCAGGTTTATCGAAGCAAATGGGGTGTTTTCAGGAGCCGACATAGTCAAACTTTGTTACCACTCACCTAGGCCGTAGCCTTGGTTAGAGCTTCGGGGTTCATAGACTCGCCCAGTGGCGACGCCTCCTCGCGTTTTTGTTTTAAGGCCGACTGCGAACCACAACCGGACTGTATTATTAAACCTTGTTTTAATATATTACGGGCCGCATTTAC
>DATJDF010000459.1:0-5603 GCA_035497555.1 Arachidicoccus sp.
GACGAGTTTATAATATCTTCATTTTCTTATAGGCGTTTTTGTTCATCTGCATTACTACTTTGGACGTTTTTAGCTTTAAATGCCTTACCCAAGTTGAAATTGTAAGTCAGACCCAAAGTAATTTTCTGCTTTTGCTGCAGCTGGTCAAAGTCCAGTTTGAAATCATCATCATAATAGAATCTACCGGCAACTTTAGAAGTACCAAAGACATCATTGCCTGCGAGTTTAACGGTCAGCTTATCTTTAAAGAATTTTTTCTGTATTGCAATATCAGTATTAAAGATATGCCCAATGATGGCATTGGCAAATATGACTTTATTCAGGTAATAAGCACTCGCACTTAAAGTTACCCCTTTACCTAAAGTGAACACCTGGCTTGATTGGAGCATACCAATATTTTCCTGCAGATCAAACTGTTCAGCAATGGCGTGCTGGTTACTCAATTGAAGTGTATTTTGAGTCATCCACCATTTAGTAATCTGGAAAGGAGCAAAGGCTGCTAACATCCATATTTTTGTCGACCCGGAATTTATAGGCATTTGCGTCATTCTTTCCATATTATCCGATTCCGGTAGAATGGCATTATTAATAACATCAGTATTCTCCGTATAGGTCACGGTAAAAATGTATTTATTGTGTAAAGTGTAGTTTATCTCATAGGCATTATTATATTCTGGCGTGAGATAGGGATTGCCACGACCGGATGTATAATTATCCACGTAACTGATATGGGGGTTTAGAGATGAAAAGCCGGGGCGATTCAGACGCCGGTTATAAGAAAGGCTAAGTGAATTATCGCCAGCTTTATTTAGATTCCTTTTAAGGTAAATACTTGGAAACAGTCCAAAGTAGTTTTTCGGATTCCGTTTGATTCCGGAGGTGTCGTATAAAGTTCCGGTAAGATCAGTATTTTCACCTCTGAAGCCAATCTGAACATCTGTGTTTAGCACCCGGCCACTATAGTTGATATAGCCGGCAATAATGTTTTCTTTATAATCGTAAATGAAGTTTTGATCCTCGTGATCTAACCACTTATCACCTTTCATATACTGAAAAGCGGCTTCATTGTGAATTTTAGTCAGGCTGATTTTTGAACCGAAACTGAGGGTACCACCCTTTTTAAATACTTTTTTGTATTTAGCATCGGCTGTCAATATTTTAGCGTCGGAGGGTGTTGAGTTTCTAAATGCTGTATCACGAACGAACTGATTGTTTGCGTCATAAAACTGGCTGGTCGCGTCATTTGTGCTAGCACCATGATTGATGGTATAATCTGACAAAAGTTCAAACTGGGACCCAAGTGAATCTGTTGTCAGATGATAGTTTATCCCTATGTCATTGTAATTACTATTGTATGTATTTGGGAACACCCCTTTTGAAATAGAATTATTCTGCGGTGCATTCGGGTAATCAATATAGGTTTTCGCCAGGAAATTCTCCTTGCTGTCAGAAAATGATCCAGTATAATCCACTGCGAGATATTGCTTGTCAGTAAAATCAAAAGTCGCACCAGCATGGACACGCTGGCTTTCCCATGTATTAACCCCCCTGTTCTGGGCAGAATAGATCCCATCTTCCGGGAATGTACGGCTCTGGTTTAATTTATTGAACCCCTTCTCCCAGTTATAAGAATAGTTGGCAAATAAGCCTAACTTCCCTTTTTTGAAATTTAACTGCGTTCCTTCTGAGGTTTCGGGATACTTTCCCTGAGAATAATTACCATATACCGAACCATATAGCCCCAGGTCTTTTTGTTTTTTTAGAATAATATTTATCAAACCTCCGGATCCTTCTGCATCATATTCTGCAGGAGGATGCGCAATGATTTCAATGGATTGGATCTCGTCAGTCCGTAAGGAATTCAGGTAATTGGTCAGATCATCACCTGTCAATTGTAGTAGTTTTCCATTCACCATAATACGTGTCCCAGTAATCCCATTGACAACAATTTGTCCATCTCTTACCAGTACACCCGGCGCCAGTGCAATTGCCTCTAGTGATGACTTTCCGGCAGCTAAAGGATTATTATCCACATTCATTACTACGCGGTCAACCCGCCGTTCTACAAGTGGCTTTTTGGCATTAACGGAAACATCACTTAGCTGGTGCGCATCACGTTGTAATTTTATCAGGATGGGACTTCCAGTTGTAGCGGCCTGTTCCTTATCATCGTAACCGACTGCAGAGGCACGCAAGATATAATTACCCTTTTTATTAACTTCTACGTCAAAGCCGCCTAGACTATCGGCGATTTTAGAGGCAACATACCGCTGCGTGCTATCCTTCAAACTAACAGAAACCACTGCATATGGAAGCGGAATGTTATCATTATCGACAATTTTGCCGGAGATAACTTTCTGTCCCATTGTTAATGTAGGGATTAAGCCGGTTAGGATAATACAGAAACTGATAAGTTTTTTCATTGGTATGAACGCTTAATTGGCTGAATTGTACATTTTGTATTAACAAAGACGTCGTGCAGGCAAAATAGGTTGCATGCAGTATGAATTATTTATTGCACAAAGCTGCTATTAAAAAACCAATAAAAAAATGAGTTTTCGGCAAATGGTCGATAATGCTGTACAAACGGTAGAATTCAAAGGTGAAAAGTTTTCCGTTTTCTCTAACGAGTTTTGAAAGGATTTCTGGTTATCATATGGCCGCAAACCTACCTGCCATCAGCCGTTCAGGGTTGAGTGGTATTAGTGAAGGATAGTCGGCAAAAGGCCATCGCTTTGGATGACCTTTTGTTTTTTATAGAAACTTCTTTACCGCTTTCAAAAAATCACATCATAGAATTAGAAGCAATGAGTTCGTTTTGCACTTTACGGCTCATTACCGCATAACTGAATCCTTTCTGAATCGCATAGGACCCCACCACACCTTGCTTGTTTAACGCAATAAATGCAACCTGAAAACTTTGCGCCTTCTGACGACCGGTTCGATCGACAATTCGCTGGACCGCCGCCTTGCAGGCATTATCGGGAGAATACCCCTGACGCATAAACTCTACGACCAGGTGGGTACCCGCTGATTTAATAACCTCCTCCCCCAGTCCTGTAGAAACTGCAGCTCCATAGGCGTTATCAACAAACAAGCCGGCACCGATGATGGGCGAATCTCCTACCCGGCCACGAACCTTAAAAGCCATACCGCTCGTGGTGCAGCTGCCACTTAAATTACCTCTTTCGTCTAATGCGAGCATGCCGATGGTATCATGGTTCCACTCACCGCTGGACAATTTCATAGGTGCAAAAGCACTTGCCTTACTGTCCGTTTGTTCAATATTAATTTGAGGTTTATATTCAGATTTCTCCAACCATTTACGGTATTCTTTTTCTGCAGATGGAGATAATTCTTGCGGTTCCAGCTTGAATCCCTGGGCAAGGGCAAATTCCTGTGCCCCTGCGCCTGCTAGTAACACATGTGGTGTATTTTCCATAACCTTTCTGGCGACAGAAATGGGGTGTTTAATACGTTCTATGGCGGCAACTGCACCAGCATTGCCGTGCTCATCCATAATAGAGGCGTCTAGTGTGACAATACCATCCCTGTCGGGGTTGGCCCCCAGACCTACGCAGCAACTTATGGCTGACTCAGTGACCATCACACCCTTTTCTACAGCGTCCAGTGCACGGCCGCCACCGGATAATACCTCCCATGCCCCGGCGTTCGCAGCAATACCCACATCCCAGGTGGAAATAACGATTGGTTTCTGTACAGCCCGGTTCTTTAAACTAATTCCGAAACTCCGGGAGGCCAGTAGGCTGCCGGCACCCAATGTGCTTAATTGCAGGAACTTTCTACGTGGTAGCATAGGTATATAATATTAAAAATTGACAATATTTGGGTAAAAATGTCTTATAACAAAGTGTACATTTACGGTTATTACAATTGGTTAAAGCTAAAAAAAAAATAAATGCAGGCTAAAATTATTTTTAACCGAGTCAGGTGGCAGATGTATATTCTGATAATGGCCTTCTTTTTTTCTACGAAACCTACCACTCTACAGGCGCAGAAAAAGGATATTGCGGCCGCAATTGGCTCAAAAAATGATGTCACACTCCGATTTGACCAACCGGCACAGAAATTTACAGAGGCGAGCCCGCTTGGCAACGGGCGGTTAGGCGCACTCGTTTTTGGCGGCACTGATAGCGAACGAATTGCATTAAACGAAATAACGCTTTGGTCCGGCGGCCCTCAGGATGGTGACCGTGAGGATGCTTATCAATACCTGAAACCTATTCAAGAACATCTTTTAAAAGGAGAAAACAAGGCTGCTCAGCAACTTCTTCAACAACATTTTACAGCCAAAGGCCGGGGAACCGGCTTTGGCAATGGTGCAAATGATCCTTATGGTTCCTATCAGACGGCAGGCGATTTACTGATTGACTGGAATAAATCTGCCTTGAAAACTGAACATTATAAGAGAGCCCTAGATATATCTAAAGCATTATCAACTACAACCTATGAAAGAGACGGCCAGAAAATAAAGGAGGAGGTTTTTACAGATTTTCAAAATGATGTCACATGGGTTCGGTTGAGCACAGACAAAAAAAGTGGTCTTAATTTTTCTGTAGCAATTCGTCGAAAGGAAAATGTGCAGACGCCAGTACTTAGCGGCAATACGATTGTTCTGGCAGGACAGTTACCCAATGGTGCTAAACCGGGCATGCGGTTCGTCAACCGTGCAAAGCTGCAAGTAACTGACGGCAATATAGTAGCAGCAGATAGTATGTTCCAAGTAAGGGACGCCTCGACATGTACCATTATATTAGATACAAGAACGGATTATGACCCGCTGACAGGCACTTGTAATCCGAACGTAGATTTACAGGCGCTTACAAATAAAGGGTTAAGCCAACTCGACCAAAGTGGATTTATGAAGGCGCTCGAAAGGCATACAAAAAAGTATCAGGCATTTTTTAACCGGTGCCAATGGACGATGCCAGGTGAGTTAAACCAGGACAGTCTTGCAGGTATCACAACAGAACAGCGTTTGATACGCTATTATTACGGAAATAGCGATCCAGCATTGCCAGTGCTCTATTTTAATTTCGGACGTTATCTGCTAATCAGTTCTTCCAGACCAGGATTATTACCTGCCAATCTCCAGGGACTCTGGGCGGTAGAATACCAGGCACCATGGAACGCCGATTATCATATGAACATCAATATCCAGATGAATTACTGGCTGGCAGAAACCACCAATCTATCTGATTTAGCGCAACCACTATTTCAGTTTACTAAAAATCTGGTGCCCAATGGAGAAAAAACAGCATGGGCCTATTACCGCGCCAAAGGTTGGGTGGCACATGTTGCCACTAATCCATGGTTTTTCACTTCTCCCGGCGAAGGTGCTGATTGGGGGTCAACCCTGACAGGCGGCGCCTGGCTTTGCGATCACCTTTGGACACATTACCGGTTTACAGAAGACACCGCATTTTTAAAAAAGTATTACCCGATTATTAAGGGTTCGGCTATTTTCTTAAATTCAATCCTCATTAAAGAACCGATCCATGGCTGGCTGGTAACAGCACCATCTAATTCTCCGGAGAATGCATATCAAATGCCGGATGGGTTTAAAGGTCAGACTTGTATGG
>DATJDF010000460.1:0-3207 GCA_035497555.1 Arachidicoccus sp.
CCGACGATGGATATGCAAATTTGCCGCGATATTTTCTCTGCTGCGATCCAGGCTGCTGGAATCCTAAAAGTAGATACTAAGTGGGCTTCCGCATTATCGCTTACAAAAAACAAACTGGCACCCAACCAAATCAGTCCAACCAATGGTGGTGTGCAAGAATGGCTGGCCGATTGGCCTTCAACAGACCCACACCATCGTCATACCTCCCAGCTGTTTGGACTCTTCCCTTATGATGAAATTACACCCTGGGAAACACCAAAACTTGCAAAGGCGGCTACGCAAACCCTGAACTTGCGCGGGGATGGCGGCACCGGTTGGTCGAAGGCATGGAAGGTTAATTTCTGGGCCCGTCTCGGCGATGGAGACCATGCGCTCAAACTCTTGAGAGGCCTCCTACAACCCGTGACTGGACTTATTACAAATATGCATACCGGTGGAGGTACCTATCCTAATTTATTTGATGCACACCCACCCTTCCAGATTGACGGGAATTTTGGGGGAACATCCGGTATCGCTGAAATGCTACTACAGAGCCAGGGAGAAAATCAGGTGATCCGTTTTTTACCGGCTTTACCAAATGACAAAGATTGGCAGGCAGGTCAGGTCAAGGGATTGCGGGCAAGAGGAGGTTTCACGGTAGATATGGCCTGGAAAGATCACCATTTAAAACGAGCCGTGGTCCATGCCAGCATTACTGGACATTGCCGTATTGCCCTACCTGCGGGCATGCAATTGAAAATGCAAAACGGGAAATTAATAAATGACGTCCAGATGGAAGGCCGTATTGCTACTTTCCCAGTTAAAGCTGGCCAAAACTATATTGTACAATAAAATTGAAGTATAGAGGTGCATTATAAGGTATTAAGCCATTTTTCCGGTAGCCAACATCCTGCTATTCACCGACTGGCAGATTTGACCCTGAATATGTCGTCCATTCGATGAAAGATGGTTACTTTTGCCAAAATTTGGCTATGATAAGATTTGGCAATTTTTTGGCAATGTTGATACTGATTGGTGGATTCAGTGCTTGTAAGCTGAATAATGTGGAGCAGGACACAGCACCTGCGACCTATTTTGAGCAAAATAACCTGGAAGGCACTTTTGCCTTATTGGATAATACCCACGAGCAATTTACAGTATATAACCTTAAAAGATACCGGGATTCAACGTTTGCACCCGGCGGCACTTTCGAAGTGTTAAGTGCAATGCTGGCTATCGAAACGGGACGCGTGAATGACCAAAACAGCCTAATCAAGGTAGCAGGAGACAGCACCAAATCCATTTCATTAGCCGATGCATTCAAACTGTCCAACCATCCTGCATTTAACGAGGTTGCTACGATGATCGGTAAAGACACCATGCAATATTGGCTTGATTCCCTTCATTATGGTAAGGCCAAAATCAAATCTGACCAGGAACGGTTCTGGTCGAATGACTCTTTGAAGATTACCCCGGATGAACAGTTGGGCTTTATTGCAAAAGTATATTTTGTATCTTTACCTTTCCAGAAAAGAACCCAGGAAATTGTCCGTAAATTGATGATCAAGGAAAATAACACCTTATATACCCTTGCTTATAAGACCTCCTGGAATCAGTCGCCTTCCGGAAAATACAACGGCTGGATTACCGGTTGGGTCGAAGAAAACCTGCATATTTACTTTTTTGTGATCAATGCCGATCCAATAAATGGCCAGCCCACTGAGGGATCTCTTGTAAAGACTGCCAAAGCAGTATTGGCTCATTACGGCTTTTTCAGGGGCAAGAAATAGGCGAATCAAACGTTAAAATCCTTAAGACATTTTCTTACTATTGAAATTTTAAAATAGATTGCAATCCGCTACGGAAAAATTTATGTTATCATTTGAGAATCCAACATATTTATGGTGGTTACTGGCAATTATCCCGCTAATTTTCCTCTTTTATGTCCTCATAAAATGGAAAAAGGGTGTCGCACGGTCGCTGGGGGATAAAAAGTTGGTAAAACGACTTATTCGCAGCTATAGTGACCGCAAATTCAAAATTAAATTTTACTTTGTATTTGTGGCATTATTGCTGGGCATCCTGGCTATGGCGAGTCTGCGTAGCCCTTCAGGACGTGGTGAAGAAAAATCAGCTGGGATAGATATTATAGTGGCTCTTGACATCAGTAAAAGCATGCTGAGCCAGGATATTAAACCCACAAGGCTGGACCGGGCAAAGCAGTTGATCCGCAATCTTACTGCCAATCTGCAAAATAACCGCGTAGGGTTGGTCGTATTTGCAGGACAGGCCATTTTACAGATGCCGCTGACAGATGATGTAGGTGCCATCAATATGTATTTGCCTAATATTAATACAGATATGATTCCCATCCAGGGAACGGCTATTGGAACGGCACTTGAAACGGCAGACGATGCCCTGAATGCACTGGACAAAAAGCATAAAGCGATTATCCTGATTACCGATGGAGAAACCCACGATAAGAAGACCGATGCAGCAATTAAAAAGTTATACGCGGACGGCGTAACTGTTATGACTGTTGGCATTGGAACACCTGGAGGAGCACCCATATTTGATCCTGTGACCAACGCAGATAAAAAAGATAAGGACGGCAATATTGTCATTTCAAAATTGAATGAGGAGGTGCTGAAAGAAATTGCCGAAAAAACACAGGGCACGTATGTATTACTCAATAATGATCGTAATGCAATTCAGAAAATCACCGGCCAGATTAACAATATGGAAAAGAAATTAATTGTAACGGGTAAGGTAGGCAGCAGAAACTTTTATTACTATTTTCCTTATTTTATAGGTGCCGCGATACTCCTATTGATTATTGAATTATTTATTCCGGAAAGAAAACGAAAATTGATTTGAAGCAGTTCATTCTTATTATTTTATTTACAATTATTGGTTCTGTTGCCTTTGCACAAAAAGGCAATAAGGATGTCTATTATGGCAATAAATCCTACCGGGAAGGTGATCTTAAAACAGCCGTAAAACTATATCAAAAGGCATTAGATGTCGAGCCGGAAAATAAAGCGGCCCGAATTAATCTGGCAATCGCACAAAGCAAACTACTGGCAACAGAGGCCTCGGCTGAAAATTTCGATAAGGCACTCGCCGGAAATAAAAATAACCCGGCATTGGAAGCCAAATTAAATTATGACAAAGGAACCGCACTTGCAAAAGGGAAAAAATACGAACCCGCAATCGATGCCTTTAAAA
>DATJDF010000461.1:0-7378 GCA_035497555.1 Arachidicoccus sp.
GAGTGCCTTTCAATGACGGGTGTGCTCCCGTCAAAATGATAATAAACGATTCCCTCACTGTCGCAGCGGTTTGCAATTAAATCAAGCATCCCGGTAAATTGAGAGAAGACCAGTGCCTTATTTCCTTCCTGTTGTAACCGGATCAGATTTTCCATTAGTCTGTCCGCCTTTACAGAAGCATTACATTGAAACTGTTCGTGGTCTCCAATCAGTTGTGGTGCATCACAGATCTGCCTTAATCGTTGAAGGCCTTGCAGGATGCCGAGTTTACTGCGTTCCAGACCATCATTTTTAATCCCCAGAAACAAGCTGTCTTTAATAAGAGATTTCGCTTCCTCATAGAAAAGTTGCTGCTCCGCCCCCATTTCACACCAAAGGATGGATTCCGTTTTCTCCGGAAGATCTGCTGCCACCTGTTTCTTTGTGCGACGCAATATAAAAGGGCTGGTAAGTTGTCTTAATGCCTCTATTTTGTCCTTATCCGCATCCCGGTCGATTGGAATCACATATTCTTTTTTGAAAAAAGAACTGTTTCCGAGCAGTCCGGGTAACAAAAACTGTATCTGTGCAAACAAATCAAAGGTATTATTCATGACAGGTGTACCGCTAAGGGCTACCCGGTGTAAGGCATTCAATTCATAAACAGCCCTGGTTATTTGCGCAGCCGGATTCTTTATATTGTGACTTTCATCCACCACTGCCACTTGCCATGGAAATGCTTTCATTGCGTCCAGGTGCTGTCTCAGCATACTGTAACTGGTTATCATTAAAGGGAAATTTCCTTCCACAAAATCTGCCCAGTTACGCGTTCCCCCATTATATAAGTAAGTCTGGATGGATGGAATATACTTTTTGATCTCCTGGTCCCAATTATAGATCAAAGAAGAAGGGCAAATAACGATACATCTACTTCCGGGATTATTCGCCCAGTTCCAAGCCAGAAAGCAGATCGTCTGAAGGGTTTTACCAAGGCCCATATCATCGGCCAGGCAGGCACCCGCCTGTATCTGAGAAAGTAGTACCATCCACTCAAAACCCTTTTGCTGGTAAGGTCTGAGAACCGCCTGAACAGTAGACGGTACGGCAAAAAGCGGCGCTTCTGACTGCCAGGCTAACCACTGGCTGCGCCAGCTGTCTGGTATAATACCTCCCTGGAAACTACTATTTTGTGAATCCTGCTGTTTACCGCGGCCCAGGAAGATCCAGGGCGGCAGTGTCAGGTGATTTTTTTCTATAACCCCATGTTTAAAAAACAGCGCATAAGACTGCTGCCACTGCTCTGTGAATACGGCAATGCTATCATCTTTTAATAACACATTATGCTGACCTGCAAGCAGCATTTTCTGGATATTGAGCAGTGGGACTGCTTCCTTACCAAAAACCACACTAATATTAAGTACAATCATAACGGCCGTCTGGCGAACGACGCTAACTTCTGTCTCCGCTTCAAAGGGACTGTAGCGAAAATGCTTCAACTTATCGAGGCCGGTAATATCTACATCTCTTTCTAAAAGTGCACGATAAGTCTTGACAAACCACTGTTTTTTACGGGCATCTGCAAATGGAAGGTAATAAAAGCCCCTTTTTAACTGCCCGGGAAAACTGGGATGCAAATCATGTACGAAGCTGGTAAATTCCGTCTCAGCTTCTTTGTCACGGTAAATCCTATATTCGATCCCTTTATGGAGTAATTGCTGCGATTCAGTCCATTGGCCTTCCATCGTAAAATTCTCATAGCTCCACCGGGGCATCCATACTAAAAAAGCATCATTTAACTCCGACAGATAGATACTGCATTTAGGAAGAACCCTTATTTCCTGGACTTGGAAAAATCCCTTTCGATCCACTTTGTAATCCTTTTCGAGCCTGAGTAAGACTTTCTCGGTAAAATTTGCAGGCAGGCGGTTTTCCGGCACTTCCAGCACCGTCTTTAACCAATTCAGCGTTCGATTATCTTTTAAAGTCATTTGATACCAGTCCTTTCCGGCATGGATCATGAATTCATAACGGCCAAATTCTCTTAAAGGCCTGCTCTGTCCTTCAAAAGAAATGAAAGCATCCACTGTATAATGCTGCGTTTGCTTACGCACCTCAAAATGCAACTGGGGAACTTCCGCCTTAAACCTGCAGGCTTCTACCGTTAACCTTTGGGTTTCGGGGTGCACTATCTGATGATATAAGGGTAACACATTAGACTTAGTGCTAAAAATTGTCACCTGGTCAAATTTATGTTGCTCCACCGAAGCTTGTAAAAGTGCTTCAATGGAGAGCGTCCCGCCGGCCTTTTTTTTCTGCACGGCTACTGCTCTGAGAAACCGCTGATTCTCTTCGAAACTTATCCTTTCCAGAAAACTGACATACATTTCAGAAAAACCAGCCTCCAGTTTTTTAATATTGTCCATGTCCAGTTTCCCTTGCCGGTAAGAAGGTGGCAGGTTTGCCTTCTTTGTGACAGTAAGAAAAGAAAAATATTCAATATCCTGACAAAGTTTTTCAGGTTCCCAAAGAATGCCAATCTTTACGTTTTGATCCATAAATTCTCTGATAATTATAGTTTGCAGGATGGCAGGCCTGGCCATAAAACAAAAGAGAATAGCAATAAGTCTATCCTCTTTTGTTTTTATCCATCCATGCTATTTTTTCGGTCAAATCCTGTTTGCTGTAGCTATTATAAAACAATACACTACTGCATTTTAAAGGATTCCATAAACTTCGTTGTAAATTCTCCTTTCCTGAAGTCTTCATTCTGCATAAGTTGCAGATGAAAAGGAATGGTGGTCTTGATGCCGTCGCCCTCTATGATATACTCACTGAGTGCGCGGTACATAGTATCAATGGCTTCCTCACGGGTTCTTGCTATTGCAATTAATTTCGCAATCATGGAATCATAATAGGGCGGAATCGTATAACCGGAATAGACGTGGCTGTCCACTCTGACCCCATGACCGCCCGGGGTATTCAGTGTCTTTATTTTGCCAGGAGAGGGTCTGAAGTCATTATAGGGGTCTTCTGCATTAATCCTGCATTCAATTGCATGCATAACAGGCGTATAATTTTTTCCCGAGATTTTCTCGCCCATTGCTATCTTTATCTGCTCTTTAATCAGATCAAAATTAATCACTTCTTCAGTAACACAATGTTCCACCTGGATACGGGTGTTCATTTCCATAAAATAGAAATTGCGGTGTTTATCCACCAGAAATTCTATTGTTCCAACGCCTTCATAATTAATGCAGGACGCTGCTTTGATCGCCGCTTCTCCCATTGCCGCCCTTAATTCAGGCGTCATGAACGGAGAGGGAGATTCTTCCACCAGTTTTTGATGACGTCTTTGGATGGAGCAGTCGCGCTCACTCATGTGGCAGACGGTACCAAACTGATCTCCGGCAATCTGGATTTCAATATGGTGCGGTTCTTCAACGAACTTCTCCATATAAATTCCATCATTTTTAAAGGAGGCGGCAGCTTCGGCTTTTGCGTTATTGAAATTTTTCTCCATATCCTCCTTCTTCCAAACCTCACGCATTCCCTTTCCACCGCCACCTGCAGTAGCTTTGAGAATGATGGGATACCCAATCTGTTCGGCCGCCTGCAGTGCATGCTCCAGGCTTTCCAATAAGCCTTCGACACCCGGCACAACAGGAACACCTGCTTTAATCATTGTTGCTTTGGCAGTGACCTTATCGCCCATCAGATTAATCATTTCTGCCGTGGGACCGATAAACTTTACACCGTGGTCATTACAGATATGGGCAAATTTGGCATTCTCGGCCAGAAATCCATAGCCAGGATGGATCGCATCACTGTTGGTAATTTCTGCCGCCGCCATTATGTGCGGAATATTCAGATAGGAGTCAACACTTTGCGGTTTCCCGATGCAGACAGCTTCGTCTGCAAAGCGTACATGTAAACTTTCTTTATCAGCTGTAGAATAAACGGCCACAGTCTGTATACCCATTTCACGGCAGGTACGGATAACCCGTAAAGCAATTTCACCGCGATTGGCAATTAATATTTTCTTAAACATTTTATGAATTTGGTCATGAGATACTGAGTGCATTGCCCAATGAAAGCAGGTTGTTTTAAATGAACCCAATAGGGCACCTTTCGCTGCACTCATAAAAAAAACAGGCCGGGCTTTTAAAGCCGGTCTGCTTAATTCGGTTCTACCAGAAACAAGGGTTGATCATATTCAACAGGTGACGCATCGTCTACCAGTACTTTTACAATCGTTCCGGCTACTTCACTTTCAATTTCATTAAAAAGTTTCATCGCCTCAATTATACAGACGGCCTGTCCTGGTTTCACTTCACTTCCAATCTCTGCCAGTAAAGGTTTATCAGGTGAAGACCGGCGATAGAAGGTCCCGATCATGGGGCTTTTAATCGTCACCAGATTGCTCGTATCCTCTACAGCTGGTTTCTGCGCGGGTATTGCTGGTACAGCTGCCGCAGGAAGCGAAGATGCACTTGGCGCCTGTGGCAGGTAGTTGGACTGAACCGGCTGTGCATTAACAAAGGTCTGAATATGCTCTTTTTTCTGTTTGATCGTCAGCTTGAAATCCTTTTCTTCAATGGATAACTCACCGATATTACTTTTGTTAATGGTTTTAATGAGTTCCTGGATTTGTTTATACTCCATGGTTAAAAATTAATTATGAGTAATTAGAATTTAATTGAAAATTACCGAATTTTTCCTTCCAAAAAAAATACATGATAAAAAGTTCTCTTACCTGCAAATACGCTTAACATCTTAGTGGGAAAGTTACTAGCCCGATTAATAACCGGGCGTTGGGTTTCATAGGACACCAACAGGTATCCCGCAGTAGCTTTTTCCAATAAAAATGAAGGATGGATACTTAATCTTTTACCCTTTCCACGTAATCTCCTGTTTTTGTATTTATGCGGATTAATTCTCCTTCGTTAACAAACAAAGGAACATTCACGGTTGCACCTGTTTCTACCGTGGCTGGTTTAGTTGCACGGGTCGCTGTGTCCCCTTTAAGTCCCGGTTCACAATAAGTTATCTGCAAAACGATTTTTTCGGGTAATTCTGCACCTATAGGCTCATCCGTTTCAGTGTTAATATATACATTAAGCTCACTCCCGTCTTTTAGAAACTGGGGGGCATCAATCATCTCTTCAGCGAGCGTGATCTGTTCAAATGTTTCATTGTTCATCAGGTTATAACCTGTCTCATCCTTATATAAATATTGGAAAGCGTGTTTTTCTACGCGAACCGGGAAGATCGTTTCACCACTATTCCAGGTTTTTTCAATCGTGCGGTTATTATCAACCCCTTTCAATTTTGCCCAGACTTTGGCGGCGGCACGTGCCGTCTTATTTTCGCCGAATTCCACGACAGCATATAAGTTGTTGTCAAGTTTTAAAATCACACCACGACTGATATCAGAAGTTGTTGCCATAGAAGAAATTTACTTATTGATTATTTTTGACGTTTTCAAGCAACAAATGTAGTAATTAGCAAGCAAAATCAAGTTTTTTTCCCAAAAAAACGCTGTTTTTACGCTGGGGCATTGTCTTTAAATTGCCATAAATGCATACATGCATAGGTGCGGTACGGCTGCCATTTACCGGCAATTTTGAGGACGGCCTCCCGGAAGCCCTTCTTGTCCGCCCGGTCGAGTCCATATAGCTGGCTCATCGCCAGCTGTATTCCCAGATCGTCCAGGGAGAAAACATCTTCCCGGCCTAATGTAAACATCAGCAGCATTTCCACTGTCCAGCGGCCCACACCTTTAATTTGTGTTAAAAGTGCAATAATGTCCTCATTTGACATGGGATGAAGTTTCCGATCGGAGATCTTATGCTCCAGGCAGAATTCAGCCACATTCAGAATATAGGTCGATTTTGCGCCACTCAGACCAATAGCGCGCAGCGCTTCGGGTTTTAGCGTAATTACTTTTTTTGGTGTCGGGTTTTGATGCGCACATAAAGTCAGAAACCGGCTGTACAGGACTTCTCCTACACGGACACTCAATTGCTGGCCCATAATGCTGCGCATCAGGCTTAGTGACACATTTTTCCTGCTTGTAAGGGCTGGAAGAGGCGTACCTAATACCTTTTTCAACTTTTTGTCTTTCTGTAAATGTGCGTAATACTCCATGGCTTAACCCAACTTATAAACAATTACTGTCAGAATATAAAGGCAGGTAACTAAGAAAATACCCTTTGCCGTCTTATCTATCTTTCGGTTAATATAAAAAGTAAAAATAATAACATTGGCCATCAGAGAAACACTGGAAACAGCCGTCAGTACGGATTTATTATCTGCAACCGCCCGCAGATACTCTCCTAATGAAAATACAGGGAAGAATTTTATAAGATAATATCCTAGTACCCCAATCGAAGGTGCCAGAAGGCCTATGATTATGCCCAGCTTTAAATTATCTTTTCTAAGTATCAAAATGGAGGTTCTTTTCCAAAGTTTCCTTTAATAAATAATTGGTCAGATCAAATTGGACCGGAACAACACTGACATAATTATTAGCCAGCGCCCATACATCAGTATCGGTCTTCTCGTCAAAATTAACGAATTCACCAGTGAGCCAATAATATTTTTTCCCTGTCGGATCTTTCCGTTCTTCAAAATCCTCTTCATATTTAGCATAAGCCTGCCTGCAGATTTTGACCCCTTTAATCAGCTCAGGTGGCAAGGCGGGGACATTTACATTCAGACACAGATGCTTGTCGAAGGACTTTCTCAGTATGGCTTGTACCAGCATTCGGGCATATTTTTTTGCCCCGTCAAAATCAGCTTCTACCCGGTAATCCAGTAAACTAAAGCCCAGACTTGGTATCCCCTCAATACTTGCTTCCAGCGCGGCCGACATTGTTCCCGAATAAATTACATTAATGGAATGATTGGCTCCGTGGTTGACCCCACTCAGACAAATATCCGGTTTACGGTGTAATACCTTGTCCACAGCCAGTTTTACACAATCCACCGGTGTTCCGGAACAATGATAACTTTCAACGGCCGCCCCAAAAATGTCCACTTTGCCGAGTCGTAAGGGATATCCGATTGTGATCGCATGTCCCATCCCGCTTTGTGGCTTGTCGGGTGCCACCACCACGACTTCACCTAAGTCTTTTACAGCTTCCACCAGTGCAAGAATGCCCGGTGCATGGATCCCATCGTCATTGGTAACCAGTATAATAGGTTTATTTTGAGCGGATGTAGTCATATTAAAATGCGGGTATGCTTTTTACAAAAAATCAGGCAGATAAACTTACATGCAACCAATCTGCCATCTGTCATTTGTCGTCTTTCATTCAGACTAATGCAAAAACGGATCTGGTAAAGGATCTGTTTAATTTTATTTGATCCATTACTGGCCAGCAGCAAATATCTTATC
>DATJDF010000462.1:0-5611 GCA_035497555.1 Arachidicoccus sp.
GGAGATGAATTGATGTTATTAACCATTGCGAATGGATGAGAATGATGGCTTATAATTGAGTAGTAGTGCATCGGGTCGTTCATTTTTTTTCAATAACTTCCCAGTCTGAGCTGTCGAATCATTCGTTTTTTTTGTCTAGCACTGTTTGTTTGAACGCGCATTATGGGCTTTTTAAAACATGGTCTAAAAAAAGGCTGCCTCAGATATTTGAGGCAGCCTTATCGCTGCTTATTGCTGCATTCCAAAACAAGTACTAGATCCCATTGAGATTAATATCCGGGATTTTGTTTTAATTGGCGCGCCGCATTGAGTACATTAATACCAATGGGGAATATCTCCGTATGATTATCCGGATCAGGTTTCTTGTCCCACCAGACACCCTTGCTGAATTTATCCCAACGGATTAAATCTGTTCTGCGCCGCGATTCTACTAAAAATTCACGGCCCCATTCATCCAGCATTTCCTGATCTGTGAGCTGACTGCCATCGGCCTTATATAAACTAGGTGATCCGGCCGGATAATTTCGCTTTCTGACCGTATTGAGTAATAATGCGGCGCCGGCCTTATCACCAGCGCGGTATTTACATTCTGCCAGTGAATAATAAATTTCTGCCAGACGGATTTCAGCATAGGCAGAGGTAATACGGTGGTCATCTGAACTCGGATAGACGGGATACTTCAGTGGGAATACACCGGAGTTATGGTCCGCGTGATTCATATCAGATTCTTTATCTGCAATCTTAGTGCCTGGCCGCGCATCCAGAAACATGCCTACCTGGTCACGGATGAATAATGGATAAGGCCCCTTATTGCCTCTTACCGTATCTTTTTTTCCATCGGAATTTATATAGGTCAGATAACCATATAAAAACATCCCTTCCCGCTTACTATTGCCGAGGTTTTTGTAAACTTTCAAACGGTAATCATCCGGGTATTTCTGGAATTTGACAAAGGGTTTACCTAAAGCAAAACTGTATTCAACGCTATCCACATCTCGACCGGGTTGCAAAGCGTATTTAGGATTGGCATCTCCAAAATCTGTAAATCCTAAATAGCGGGGAGCCTGGTAAGTCATGCACCAGAAGTACATCCCGGCGTCATATTGCCAGTGCGTCAGATTCAGACTACCTGGGAAGCCGTACAGAACTGCATCTGAAGTTGGATTTGTATAGTCAAATGGCCCGTCCCACTTTGATTCAAGTGCGTAATGGCCATATTTGCCGTCTATAATATCCTGGCAGACTTTAGCACATTCACTGTACATATCCTTGCCGATATACACTTTTGCATTGAGGTAAAGGCGAACAAGTAACGCGGCAGCGCCGGCCTTGGTCCACCGGCCAATGGCGTTGTCAACACCCAGATCTTCTCTTGTGGGCAAATCAGGAATTGCCGCTTTCAATTCTGATTCAATAAAATCAAAGGTCTCCTGAGGAGTGGACTGGGGCTGAGCTTCAGTCTCGCCCTGAACTTTCTTCACAATGATAATATTGCGGTAAAAATCAAATGCACGCAGGTGAAACCAGGCTCTGAGCGTATGTAATTCTGCTTTCAGGTCCGCTAACTCTTTTTCCTCCATACCTACTTTCGCAGGATCGAGCTTTTCCAGATCCTCCAGTGAATTAGTAGCTAACGTAATTCCTTGGTAGAATGCATTCCAGGCATCACTGGTGTAACCGTCATTGGAGGTCCAGGTGTGGTTATGAACGCGCTGATATTGCGCCCCATCAAACCAGTCTCCCTGGCGGTTAGGGGTCATCAGCTCGTCAGAACTGTTTTCCTGCATCATAAAAGTGCCACCGCCCTGGATACTCCAGTAGGCGTGTTCGAAAGGGCGCAGAAAATCACGGATCACGTCATTTTTATTACTCGGGAAATCTTTGGAGCCAATTCTGTCATAGAGATGTTCATCTAATTTAGTGCAGCATGGAAGCAGGATGGTGCCGATCAATAAAGCGACCAGCAAAACCAGATGCTTTGGAATCCCTTTCAGGCGTTTTTTTGAATATTGATACATGAGTTTAAAATTTTAGATTTTACAATAATATTCATAAATTAAAAGGTCAATTGTACTCCTAATAATAATTGAATCGTAGAAGGGTAATAGGCCAGGTTATTGGTGACGCCTGGATAGAGTCCATTGGTTTCAATGATTTCTGGATCACCACCGGTGTATTTGGTGAATGTTTTCAGGTTTCGACCGGTAGCATACACGCGCATAGATTTGATGTATTTGTTTTCAAATTGCTTTGTATAGCCTAGGGTGATATTGTCGATTTTGACGAAGTCGCCTGATTCCAGGAAATAGTCGGATAATACTGAATAGGTGGCCGGGTTGGTCAGTTTAGCATATTTGCTACTACCATAGGCACTGGTCAATACATTGGCGTCCGCTTGTGTAGAAGGTGTGCCTAAGTAAAATGCGTAAGTATTGAAGATGTCATATCCAAAAGCGCCGCGTAAGTATATATTCAGGTCCCAGTTTTTATAAGAAAAGGAATTGCCTAAACTTGCTGTAAAAGAGGGGAGACCATTGCCGATAAATCTTTTATCGTCGTTACTGGCTTTGTCTGCCCTGATAATTTCTCCATCCTTGCTATATACCTGTAAGGCTCCGGTACTATCAACACCTGCGGATTTTTGGATATAAAAACTGCCTACGCGCATGCCTTCCTGCAACCGCTGGATATTGCCTGGTGTTCCCGGACTGGGCATGCCAACGACATCCAGGAAATTTGACGCCTGGTAAAGACTGTTGGAGAAGGAGACAAATTTGTTTGAATTGGTCGCCCCGGTAAAAGACGCCGTATAGGTGAAATCCTTTTGCTGTACAAGTAGTGCATCCAGCTGGATTTCAAAGCCACTGTTTTTCATGGTTCCAACATTGGCATATATTGACGTTTGTACATTAGGTGGAACCGGGATGGGATAATCACCCAATAAATCCTTATTACGTCTTTCGTAATAATTCAGGCTACCATTTAACCGGCTATTAAAGAGTGAAAAATCCAGTCCAATGTTTAAATTCTGTGCCTTTTCCCAGGCCAGATTCGGATTTGGGGTCTGACTGGGTCCAATCACCTGATAATTTGTGTTATTGTAAAGGAAGAAGCCCGCTCCGCTATAAGTTAATATGGATTTGTAACTGTCAAAATCCTGGTTTCCTGTTTCCCCGTAATCCACCCTTAATTTCAATTCATTCACCCAGGGCAGGTTTTTCATAAAGGACGCCTTGCTAAGTCGCCAGGCAGCTGAAACAGCCGGGAAGTTGCCCCATTTGTTATTCTGACCAAATTTAGAAGAGCCTTCATGGCGGATACTGGCTGATAGGTAGACTTGTTTGTCAAAATCATAGTTGACCCTGCCAAAAAATGCAATTAAGGTCGCGTCATTTTTATAGGAACCAACGTTATTAACTCCTTTTTCCAGGTTTTGCAAACCCGTTCCCAGGTTGTTCCAGGTCAACAGGTCAGATGGAAAATTCTCATTACCCGCATTGAACCCGGAATTCGTAAATAACTGGTAGGAATAACCACCCAGTATTTTGAGGCCGTGTTTACCTGACTGGAAATCATAATTGCCGGTCCATTCAAAGCTTTTTTGATCACCCTCCTCTAATTTCTGCGAGGCGAGGTTGCGGCCATTGCCCCCATTGGCGGGTAGGATGGTGGATTTAGTGGAAGGACTAAAAGTATAGGTCCTGAACGAAGAATTAACTTCTCCAGCCGTCAAAATAGTATTGAGGTTTTTGGAGAGGTTCAATTTGAATGAACCGCTGATATCCAAATATTTGATTTCCTGCTGGTTTTTGTCCACCAGGGCCTGTTCCACCGGGTTAAATGGGAATAGCCCGCCATTATTAATATAGGCGAAGTTACCCAGGCTGTCGTACGGCTTCATGGTCGGATTTAAAGATAAGGAACGGCTAAAGCCGTCTTTGTCAGAAAGATTGGTCTTAGCGTAGCGGGGTGCAACATTAAAAGTAATCTCATAAAGTCCGTTATCGGATTTGTGGTTGAGATTCACCCGGGCACCGTATTCTTTCTTGGTTGCCCTTAGATCAATGCCATCAGCATCTCTATAATCCACCGATCCAATATAATTGGTTTTTGCTGATCCGCCTGAAAATTGTAAGGTATGTTTTTGAGAAAAAGCCGGACTATTGGTAACGGCATCCAGCCAGTTCGTGTTATACCCAAAATCAGTACCACGCTTATGTTGCATAAACTGGTCCGCATTTAAAACTTCCAGGCGGTTGGTGACATAATCCATGGCGCCATATCCGCTATAAACCAATTGAGACTGCGCGCTACCTTTTTTCGTCGTAATGACAATAACGCCGTTACTCCCCCTTGTGCCATAGATGGCCGAAGCTGCACCGCCTTTCAGTACATCAATAGAGAGGATGTCGTTCTGATTGAGGTTATCGATATTGCCTCCGGGGATTCCGTTGATGACATACAGTGGACCCAGCCCCGCATTTCTGGAAGAGGTGCCTCGAAGTTGGATATTCGGACTGGAATTAGGATCTGCTGTTGATGTATTGGTGACATTCAGTCCGGCTACTTTGCCTTGAATGGACATGAGTGAGCCATTTCCAGCGACAGAAAGCAGGTCTTTTGCATCCAGATGGGTAATAGCACTGGACACTTCTTTCTTGTCCAGAGATCCGTAACCCACACTTACCATCGTGACATCCTGCAAGGTGCCACCTGATTGAGAAAGTTGTACATTAATTACATGCTGGTCACCAACGGCAATTGTTTGCGGCTGGTAGCCGACGAAGGAAAAAACCAGCGAATCCGCCGGTTCAGCCTGAATTTGATAACTGCCATCAGCGCCGGTGAGGGCGCCTGTTGTTTTTTCCTTTAATTGGACATTTGCCGCCACGATGGGACTGCCTGCATCTGTGGTGACTCTACCGGTAATCTTCCGGTTCTGTGCATTGACGAATAAAGCGCAAAGGAGTAGGCCGCCCACCAGACTCCCTTTTCGCGCGAATTGCTTACGCATGTTTTATTTTTTTTAAATGAAAGAATCCTACCTGTAACGACTGGCAATAAGGGCCTCTGGGAAAACATAAACGCTGTTCCCTATTTTCGTTATCGTCTAACCGCTGTTATTACGGGTTTATCTGTAATACAGACATGCCATTGCCCTATGGTTCCATGGGGAGATCCAGTCGTGAATTATTTATTAGCCTGTAAATGTCATTTTAAATTTGTCCCGACATCAAAATGACAATTGTAACAATACGGTGCTTTTTTTTATGTTCAAAATTCCATAGATTGTTGCAACGAATCTGACCGGAAAATTAAGTAATAATGTTCAGACAATCAATTTAATTCTAACATGTTTTTGCGTGTGAATTATTTATTGGATCGATTTATAACACAGGATGCAGGTATACAAGGAGTCTTGTCAACAAAATATTGCAATGGCGTTTTGGACTACCCCTTAGTCCTGTGGGTATCGGACCCGGTTATGATAAAGCTCATTTAAGTTAGAAAGCTTAATTTTGTAAGTAAGCAGGATGGCCACCCTGTCTTTCAAATAAAAAAAGTATGGAGTTTGCGTTCAGTGTTTATTCAGGATTTAATTTCCTACAGG
>DATJDF010000463.1:0-9060 GCA_035497555.1 Arachidicoccus sp.
AGGCCAGATGGAAAAAGACGTTATCGTTGAAAAACTTTTACAAGAAAAAAAATAAAATAATAAAGTCCGCTAATTGAGTAAATTAGCCGTTGTTGAAATATACTCACTATTTAACTACATATTTTCTCTTTTTAAGTACAAGGGAATCAAAACTATGATCAAATAGCAAATGGTCTTTTGCTTTGACATTACAATACCCAATATGAATATGAATATTATTATACTTTTACTCCCTCCAATATTTACCCTTTGAATCAATCCCATTAAGATTAATACTATCTCTTAAAAAACGTTCCGAATAAGCTCCTTTCAAATTTCTAATATTATAATAATTTAATGATGATCCTCCTTTGAATCTGCTTATATAAAAGCAGCTGAATCACGGTACCAATAAATATATTCAACACCACTTTCCGCATCGGCTTTTAATATTTGATGATTGTGATATTTCGGGATTGCTATATTAACTGAACTTGCATTTAAATTACATTTAATCCTTACCGTTTTTCTGCTCGTGATGCAAGCAATAAAAAAAAATCCGTAATGATTTGCTCATAATCAATAATTTATTTAGGCAGCCATGCGGGTTTACAGATACATTCGGGGCATTTATAATACGGCACGGGAGTTTGTACTCATGTATTAGCATCTTGATATGATCTATAATTTGTTCTAATTGGCTGACCAAGTTGTTGTCTAATAAGATTTTCTCTGTGGGATGCTTGCCATCCATACCTATCAATCCTTGCTCCATTCGATCGTTCATTAATAGTTGGCTTGGCGATAATGTTGATAGCAGTCATTTACTGCCAAGTTTCATGTCTTAGAATAATTTTGAGCTTAACTATCTGCTAGTTTTGACAACTCCCTTTTTAGGGATTTATAAGTGCTCATAATTTTCACAATCTTGCCCTGTTTGTCCACAATAACTTGTGTGGGGAAACCCTGAAAAGGTAACAAATTACCTACATAATCATTTGCATCTGGTACAACGAGGTAATCAAACTTCGTTTTACGCATAAATTCCTTTACGGGTTCCCAAGGATCAGTACAAAGTCCCAAAAACACAATATCATTTCTGTTTTGATACTGCGCAACTAATCCATTAAGATCCGGCATTTCAGCTTTACATGCCCCACATCTTATATACCAAGTATTGAGGACCAAAATTTTGCCTTTGCAGTTCTCTTTGGTATATGTCTGCCCGTTAAGGGCCTTAAAACTAAACTTAGGCAATTCAGAACCTTCCTGCTCCAACCGAAAAATCGCCTCAGTGGTCATTTGTTTAATGGTAGAAGCGATATTGCGCGCCGCATTTTTTGGTAATGGCTTTAATTGATAAGTGTATTGCTCAATATGAATCTGAATAATCACCGGCAAATATTTACCCGTATTAAGCTTCTTCAAAAAAGCCGATTTGGAGATTTGTTTATTATCTAAATCAAGAGGAATAAAATTTCTCGAGAGGTCTACACTATCAAACCAATATTGCCAAAAGGATCTAAAATCATTAGTCAAACTCTTAATATCTGGGTGGAGTGTTATGACGGATGAAGCTTCTTTTTCAGCATTCGCATTTTTAATTAATGTCGACTCTGTTTGTGATGCAGAATCAGCATTGCATCCAATAACAACCAGTGACAGCCAGCATACAACAAATAACATCATCCATGAAAACTTTACTTTAGTCATAATGTTTATTTCGAATTATTAAAAAACAATACATATTTATTTTTTAATCTATTTTTTTCAGCATGGTCAATGACAATGTATAAAGGAATCATTATCAAAATCCATTTTGCTCTAATTAAGGAGCAGTTTAGTTTTTTTACTGTTTTTATAAAATTGTCTTAAAAAATCATAGTTACCTAGTATCCTTAAGAGTAGGGTTGATTTACATAAATTATTTTATGCAAAGTATATGATTATAGCGTTAAAGGCTGGTTATCCAATTGCTCGAGTAATTCCGGCAGCTCCTTATAAATCGCTTCAGTTTTCTCTTTAAAAGACAGTCGGTAACACACCGTAAAATACATAAACTTCTTAGTACGCAAAAATAATATTTTTAACTAACTCATTTCAAATCAGCGCCTTAAATCTTATACCTAAATATATTGGTTACAATTACTAAACTAAGCAGTATACTTGCACTATAAAGATACCAAAAAAATGGACGAGCAACGTCAAATTATACACATGGATTTAGACTCTTTTTTTGTCTCTGTTGAACGACTGAAAAACAGTAGCCTGAATGGAAAACCTGTGATTGTTGGCGGGGCAGAAAGGGGCGTGGTTGCTGCCTGTAGTTACGAAGCCAGAACTTTTGGAGTCCGCTCAGCCATGCCCATGCGACAGGCCCGTTTTCTTTGCCCGGATGCTATCATAATATCCGGAGATCACGAAGACTACGGCAGGCACTCCAAGCTGGTCACGGATGTCATCGCAGACTCGGTCCCCATCTATGAGAAGGCTTCCATAGACGAGTTCTATGCCGATCTTACAGGCATGGACCGCTTTTTTGGGACCGCCATGTTTTCAGCAGAACTGAAAAAGAAAATCACGAAAGAGACCGGTCTGCCCATCAGCTATGGTCTTGCTTCCAATAAATTACTGGGTAAGGTTGCAACCAACGAAGTGAAGCCTAACGGTCAGATAGAAATACCCTTTGGCAGTGAAAAAAATTATTTAGCACCTTTAGCCATCCAGAAGATGCCGATGGTCGGCACTAAAACAGCGACACTACTACGTGATATGGGCGTTTCAACCATTAAAATTCTGTCTGAGATTCCCCAGGAAATGCTGATCAGACTGTTAGGCAAAAATGGTAGGACGCTTTCCAGGCGTGCAAGTGGGATAGATGATACACCGGTCATTCCCTATACGGAACAAAAAAGTATTTCAACAGAAGATACTTTCTTCACTGACACAATGGATATGGATTTTTTACAATCCAAACTGGTCCGAATGATCGAGAAAATCAGTTTTGAACTTCGCCAGCAAAAGAAAATGACGGGGTGCATAACGGTCAAGCTGCGTTATGCTGATTTTAATACAGTGACCAAGGGGTGTCGTATTCCCTATACGGCCTCTGATCATGTTTTATTGGAGACAGCAGCGAAGCTGTTACGCAAATTATACGACCGTCGGTTGCTCGTCAGGCTTCTTGGCATCCGCTTTACTGATCTGGTGACCGGTGCACACCAGATCAGCCTTTTTGATGATACGCAGGAAATGATCAGTCTGTACCAGCAGATAGACAGCATTAAAAACAGGTTCGGCCCTATGTCCCTGATCAGGGCCAGCGGTGTCTATCCTCTGTCAGTGACAAAGCACAAGTAATAATCGATTCACAGAACCCACTTAAGTCATCAGCCAGTACCGCTCATTATGTACCTTAATTGCAAAACCTATTTTTCTTACCGCTACGGGACACTCTCCGCTAAACAGCTCGTGGAAGCGGGGCAGGAGGCGGGTGCCACTTCCATGGCACTGACCAATATCAATAACACCTCCGACATCTGGGATTTTGTGCGATACTGTCAGGAGGCTGGGATCAAGCCAATAGCAGGTGTGGAGATACGTAATGGTGATACGTTCTGTTATATACTGCTGGCTCGCAATAATGACGGCTTTGGGCAGATTAACCGTTTTTTATCTACTCATCTGATTACAAAAGAGCCCTTTCCTCCACGCCCTGCTTTTACACAGGGAGTTGCAATTATCTACCCATTTGAACGGCTCATAGAAGGCGGGGAGTCATTTGCCACGGGCCTGCTTCCAGATGAATATATAAGCATACAGACAACAGAGGTAAATAAACTGATCACTCTGCA
Organism: Arachidicoccus sp.; assembly: GCA_035497555.1. Lineage (GTDB taxonomy): Bacteria > Bacteroidota > Bacteroidia > Chitinophagales > Chitinophagaceae > Arachidicoccus. The sequence goes on from DATJDF010000463.1 coordinate 3,834, forward strand.
TCTGAAACCGGTATTAGCTCGCCTGGTTGTCCGCCAACCTGTGACATTCAAGGGGAAACCACATTATAACCTTCATCGGCTCCTCTGCGCTATTGATCGTAATATTATTCTGTCTAAACAAAAGGACGAGCACCGGGCTTCCAGCCATGAGACCTTTGTTCCTTTTGCACTGCTAATGAACCGTTTTCAGATGTACCCGCAACTACTCACCAATACGTTCCAACTCATGGATAGTTGTATGATCTCCATAGAATTCAAAACGAATAAAAACAAGAAATTCTTTACGGCCAGCAAAGATGACGACCGGGCACTACTCAGGATGCTTGCGATGGACGGGCTGGCAGAGCGGTATGGTGATCATAATAAAACCGCCAGGGAGCGGATCGAAAAGGAATTAAAGATTATCAATGCAATGAATTTTAATGCTTATTTTCTGATCACCTGGGATTTACTAAGGTATGCCAAGGCACGCGGATTCTATTATGTAGGGCGGGGCAGTGGTGCTAATTCAATAATTGCCTACTGCCTGCAGATCACTGACGTCTGCCCCATTGAACTCGACCTATACTTTGAACGTTTTTTGAACCCGCAACGGATATCTCCACCTGATTTTGACCTGGACTTTTCCTGGGCAGACCGCGACGAGCTTATCGACTATGTGTTCAAACGCTATGGCCGGGATCATGTTGCACTACTGGGCATGTTTTCAACTTTCCAGTTTAACGCGGCAGTCAGGGAGCTGGGTAAGGTCTATGGACTCCCCAAGTCAGAAATTGACGGCCTGGCGGAAGGCAACTACTCCAAGACAGATAAAAATCATTTGCAGATATACTATTACGCAGAAATGATGAAGGATTTCCCGAACCACCTTTCCATCCATCCGGGCGGTATGCTGATCAGCGAAAGCTCCATTTTCCAATATACCGCCTTAGAGCTCCCGCCAAAGGGATTTCATACGGCGCAGATAGACATGTTTGTGGCCGAAGAGATCGGCTTGTATAAATTTGACATCCTAAGTCAGCGGGGTCTGGGGCATATTAAGGATACAATTGCTCTTGTGAAACAAACCCGGGGCGTCGATATTGATATCCACCAGGTGGAAAAATTCAAGAAAGACAAAAAAGTAGCCGAGAATATCCGCAAAGGCAATACGATTGGCTGCTTCTATATTGAAAGCCCATCCATGCGCCAACTGTTAAAAAAGCTGCGCTGCGATGACTATAAAACATTGGTGGCAGCGAGCTCTATCGTTCGGCCGGGTGTTGGCCAGTCCGGCATGATGCAGACATATATTTACCGCTTCCATAACCCGGATAAATTTGAGCACCTCCATCCTAAGATGGGAGAAATACTAAAGGATACGTTTGGAGTAATGGTCTACCAGGAGGATGTCCTCAAAGTTGCCCATTATTTTGCGGGCTTAGATATGGGTGAAGCGGATGTACTCCGGCGGCATATGTCAGGCAAAACCCGTGGCACAGAAAAAATACAGCAATTGAAGGTGAAGTTCTTCAGCAATTGCCAGGAGCGTGGCTATCCCGAGCAAATTACTGCCGAAGTATGGCGCCAGATGGAGAGCTTTGCCGGATACTCTTTCTGTAAAGCCCATAGTGCAAGTTTTGCGATCGAAAGCTACCAGAGCCTGTATCTGAAAACCTACTACCCGGTGGAATTTATGGTCGCGGTGATTAATAACTTCGGTGGTTTCTATTCCCGGGAGCTCTATTTCCAGCAATTACGGCTGGAGGGCGCCCGTCTCGCGCCACCCTGTGTCAATAATAGTGAATACCTTACTGCTATTAAAGATGGAATTGTTTTTGTGGGGTTTATCCATATACAGTCCCTGGAACAAAAGACAGCACAGTGGCTGATTAAAGAACGGGAAGATAATGGCCCTTATCTGCATCTGCAGGATTTTATTGAACGAACAGAAGTCCCCATGGAGCAGTTGAACCTCCTGATTAAAGTTGGTGCGCTGCGCTTTACAAAAAGCACAAAAAAAGAGCTGCTCTGGGAAGGCAACTTCCTGCGTAAAGCCTCTTGGCATATACCGGCAGCACAGACCCTGTTTAAAGAAGAACCCATTCAGTTTTCTTTACCGCAATTAGCACAAACACCGCTGGAAGATATGCGGCAGCAGATGGACCTGCTGCATTTTACGCTGGATAATGTTTTCGGGATGGTCAGCGATGATCCGGCAAATTATACCGCTGCAAAGAATATTAACCGATATTTGGGACAGGAAATAAGCTGTCTGGGCTATCTGGTCTGTATTAAGGATACCGCCACAAAAAAAGACCGCAGGCGAATGCATTTCGGGACTTTCCTGGACGCGAATGGCGATTGGATGGACACGGTTCATTTTCCTGGCAGTGCGGCCGCCTTTCCGTTTAGAGGAAGAGGATTTTATAAATTTTCAGGCGTGGTGATGGAGGACTTTGGTGTATTCACGATCGCCGTTAATCAAATGGATAAAGTAGGCATTTTAAAAACTTAAGTAATGGAATATGCAATTGTAGATATCGAAACCACCGGCGGCCACGCATCCGGAAGTGGCATTACTGAAGTAGCCATTGTACTCCACGATGGTGTATCCGAGACGGGTCGGTACGAGACGCTGATCAATCCAGGCATCTCCATACCGGTCTATATTACCGCACTAACCGGCATCAACAATAGTATGCTGGCCACCAGCCCTGCTTTTGCGGATGTGGCAGACCGTATCTACAATTTGCTCTCGGGGCGCATCTTTGTTGCTCATAATGTCAATTTTGATTACACCTTTATCAAGCATCACCTGCAGCTAGCGGGCTATTCTTTTTCGGCCAGTAAGCTCTGTACGGTGCGTATGAGCCGAAAAATAAAACCCGGGCTGTCGTCATACAGCCTGGGGCGTCTTTGTGCCGCCCTTGAGATTCCACTGAATAACCGCCATAGAGCCGGAGGTGATGCCGATGCCACTGCCATCCTGTTTTCTAAATTACTTCAGTGGGACAGTGAGGGCGTCATCCCCAAAATGTTACGAAAAGGAGCGGGGGATCAGCAGTTGCCGCCTAATCTGCCGAAAAGTCAATTCGAGGCTTTACCGCACCGACCGGGGGTATACTACTTTAAAGATGATAAGGGAAAGATTATTTATGTCGGTAAGGCAAAGGATATTCACAAGCGGGTTGCTTCTCATTTTACCGGCCATAATCCCAACCCGCAGCGGCAGAACTTTCTGCGCTGCATCTATTCCATTGAATTTGAACCCTGCGGGACGGAACTCATGGCTTTCTTACTCGAAGCACTGGAGATAAAACGGATCTGGCCGAAGTACAACCGGGCCATGAAAAAATATGAACCCAAGTTCGGTTTGTTTATTTACGAAGCGCTGGATGGTTATTTACGGATGGCCATCGGCAAATTCAATAAGAGCCAGATGCCCGAACTCGTATTTACAAACATGATTGAAGCGACCAATACCTTATATGAAATGACGCGCGAGTTTGACTTATGTCCTGAGTTGTGCAGACTGGGCAATTGTTCATCGGAAGGTGGCTGCGCCGCACAAACCGGACTTTGCCCACGCAAAACGGCACCGGAGTATTATAACGAGCTGGTAAGGGAAGCCCTGGAACAACACCGCAAACAACTGCCTACTTTTGTCATACTGGACGCGGGTAGACATCCGGATGAGCAGAGTTGTATTTATGTCGAGAAAGGTGCATTCTGTGCTATGGGGTATATCGACCGGGATACGGACATGACCACTATTGAAGAGGTAAAACAATTACTGCCAAAATATCAGGGGAACCATTACATGATGCAGTTAATCTACAGCTATGCCAAAGCTTTCCCTCAAAAAGTACTCATGAAAGAATATGAAATGTGGGAAAATCTTTAAGGAGGCACTGCAAAGGCCGCTGTCTAATTCACTTTGTGGTATCGCTATCCTATTTTCAGGCTTTTTGCGGGATTGTCCACTGCCGCCCTAACGATTTGGAAACAGATAAACAGGGGGTTTCCTCCCCGGAGTTACTACTGATATGTTCTTAATAAATATCTTTTATCAGAAAGCATTAGTACACATCTATTACTTACTGCTTTTTCAAAAACCTGCCCAAAGGTTATTTCTGCATTACCTCTGACATTCACTGAAAACAATTTGAAGACGCTTAGCAATCAAATTCGCTAACCCGTCTTTAGATTGATAACGGTTGAAAAGTTTTTATATTTCTTCTTTTTTCTGATTTGTCCAGACCAGCGCATCCGTATCATAACCCAGGCTTTCTGCGATGGCCATGTATGCTCTCTTAATTTTCACGCCCAAGGTTTTTCTGCGGGAAAGTATCCACAAATAATGCAAATTATCACCCGCAATTAAAGCACTTTGATATGCTGGATCCAGTGCAATCACGTTGTAACCACTGTAAAAGGGTCCAAAAAAAGAGACTTTTAATGCACCTATGTTTGGGACCATCCTGAATTTAGCTTTTCCGACTGCTTCCTGAAATGCTCCCGTTTTCATGTTATATCCCTGATTGACCACTTTAATATGGCCGTTTTGTTCTTTTGAATAAGTGGCACTGCAATGTGAAAGGTTTTTTTCATGTATAAAATCCAACCTGGCTATTTCATACCATTTCCCTAAATAGCTATCCATGTCGAAAGGGGCCACAATCACTGCCCCTTTAGGCATATACTTACGCCTTTTACCAATACAGTAGAGGCCAAGTGCCAGAAAACTTCCGGTTATGAGCACATCTTTTTTTTGCATGATCTGATCTTTTTGAATGGGAGGGCAGGAGTGCCTTCTATTCAAATACAAGGTTCGTACCAGCTTAGGCGTGGATGAACGGTCTAAATACCTTCACTTTTCATTGGCGGTGCAGCACCTCAGGATTGGCAATATTTTGGGGATGGCCCGAGATAAAGGCCATTACGTTTTCAAAAGCCTTCCCAAAGTACAGCTCATAGCTCTGTTTTTCTACATAGCCCAAATGGGGCGTGCACACCACACCCGGCAGCTTTAATAACGGGAATTCCGGATCATAGACCGGTTCCGATTCATAAACGTCCAGGCCAGCAAAACCAGGGCGCCCCTGTTGCAGACACTCCACGAGAGCGCCTTTTTCAATGAGTTCAGCCCTTGAGGTATTGATGATTGCCGCTGTCGGCTTCATCATTGCCAAATCGGATTTTCTGACGCTAGCCACAGTTGCGGCATTTAAGCGTAAATGCAGGG
>DATJDF010000464.1:0-9013 GCA_035497555.1 Arachidicoccus sp.
TTGCCGGTATCGGCGGCGTTGAACCAATGTTACAATCACATCTGAAGATTTGTTTGAACATGGGGTTAACTTCTGGTCAGCTGGAACAATTCGTGGAGGTTATTAAATCAACAATTGGTAAAAAAGAAGCGAAAGCTGCTCAAAAAGTTTTGGAAGAAGTCCTGAAAAACAATAAGAAGATTTAAAAGATTAAAAAATTAAAGAAATGAACAAAATCGCATCAATAATTGCATTAGCAACATCCATAGCAGTCACAGACGTAGTAAATGCACAATCTGCTCAGAAAGGATACCAATCAAACCCCTGGACGCTAGTATATGAAGGGGCCATCACTAAAAATGAAAATGGTAAAGTGAATATCCATCCCGTAACCTATATACTGAACGGAATTGATATTGCTGCCAATGTTTATACACCGGCAAATTATGACTCATCAAAGAAATATCCTGCGGTGGTGGTGGCTCATCCCAATGGAGGCATAAAAGAGCAGACTGCCGGACTATATGCGCAGCGATTGGCTGAGGCGGGATATATCACCATTACGGCCGATGCAGCCTACCAGGGCGCAAGTGGCGGTGAGCCGCGCCATACGGATAAACCTTTTTTCCGTGTTGAAGACATTCATGGTATGGCCGACTTTATTACCCGGTATCCGGGCGTTGACGGTGACCGTGTAGGTGCTTTGGGTATTTGTGGTGGCGGTGGTTATACCTTGAAAGCCGTTCAATCGGACAAACGGCTGAAAGCAGTGGCTACACTGAGTATGTTCAATTCGGGAGAGGTAAGGCGCAATGGCTTCCAAAACGCCCAATTAAACACCATTCAGGAGCGCTTAAAGCAGGCATCGGACGCGCGTGCTGATGAAGCTGAAGGCGGTAAAATCGTTTATTCTGGAGTAGCGGGCATAACAGACGTAGAAATTGCGAAAACTTCAACCGATCTGTATCGTGAAGGGTACGAATACTACTATAGAACACATACACATCCTAATTCGACATTTTTATATACAACAAGCAGCCTGATGGATCTAATGACCTGGGATGCCACTAACGGTATGGATCTGATCGGTCAGCCCCTGTTAATGATGGCAGGCAGTAAAGCAGACACGAAATATATGACAGATGAAGCGTTTGCAAAAGCAACCCATGCTAAAAGTAAAGAACTTTTTATTATTCACGGCGCCACTCATATACAAACCTATTGGAAGCCGGAGTATGTATCTCAATCGGTAAATAAATTAGTAAGTTTTTACAAGACGAACCTTTAAAATCAAAATAATGCGTAAATTTAAGTACATGCTGCCGCTTGTAATATGCTTTTTTGCTGCTTGCAGCGACAATCAACAAAAGCAAGATTCGGCGGCTGAACAACAAAACGCCCTTGTTTTTCCGCAAGGCGAGAAAATTACAAATGCGAATTTCAAAGGAACAGCTTATCTGCAAACGCTGATAGATGCTGACAGCCTGAACTCCATTTCTGTCGGAAATGTGACATTTGAACCGGGAGCAAGAACAAAGTGGCATATTCATCCGGCAGGGCAGATATTACTCGTAACCGATGGCGTTGGATACTACCAGGAGAAAGATCAGCCCAAAAAGGTACTCCACAAAGGTGATGTCATAAAATGTCCTCCGAACGTCCCTCACTGGCATGGCGCCAGCCCAGATTCCCCTTTTGTTCAGTTAGCCATCTCTGGGCGTGAAAAAGGGCCTACTGTTTGGTTGGACGCCGTAAAGGATGAGCAGTATAGTGGTGGTTTATAACATTGAATTAGATTCAATGTTGCCTCTTTACTTGTCCGGATGGTAAAGTGGAGGACTTAATAACTTAACTATGTAAATGAAAGCATAGAGCTTGATAAGGATGATTTCCGCAATGTTGTTCTTCGCTTTTCGGAAGAAAACAGAAAAGAAAATCGGGCGTTGGTGAATTTATTAATATCAATAGCTTCGGGCAAAAATGCGATGCCTGCTCAAATTGTACTATCTTGGCTATTGGCACAAAAGCCTCGGATTGTTCCGATGCCCGGAAGTAGGAAGTTGCACCGTTTCGAAGAAAATGCCGACAGGACGTGTCGCTCGTGTGGAGACAGGGGCAGAGCTGTCAGGAGCGCATCTACACCTTTCGGATCATTATGATGAATGTCGATATAGTGTTGTTGTTGGGCCCGCAATAGATTGAGTAAGGTCGATGGGGCGAATACCCGTCCACCTCCGCCAGTTGTAAACCACGCAATTGTGGCTTCTACCAGCTTCTGGCTAGGGATGTTGTTAGGGTGGTGAAATACTTAAGGGAATTGTCGGTAGAAAATTGCCACTTATTTTTCATGTAAAAAGGATATCAGGATGATTAATATTTCAAATTTCACAAAATAGATTAACATTTTAAAGTATGTTTAGAAATGAAGGAAGGAGTCTGCCCAATTGAAGCGTATTTTCGAAAATGAAAAACAAATTGTTAGTCGTGGGGGAGGATGGAGGCTAAATGGACACCGCTAATTAAAATTAGCCTGATTTCCCTAAATAGCAGATTTCGGTAGGTATTTTGCTGAAAACCAGTCGCAAATATTATAAATAAAACTTTTTTTTGCCGAAATGCGTTAGACGTGGTTTTTTACAGAACTTGATTTAATGGTCAGATAATCAATGGTTTACTTATGAGACTGATTATTTACTAAATTTTTGTAACTTTGTACAAATGTATAATGATGACACAAAAGAAAAACTTGAGAATGTCATTTGCGGAACTGTCCTTGAGGGGACGGGAGATTCTTGCGCGGCAATCAGAAACCACTTATGCCGAAGCTTTGAGACAAGTCCAACGATTAAAAGAGAATTCGAAGGTAGGGCAGTCGTCAAAGAAAAGCAGGCCGAATGCTTAAGGGAATACTGTCAGCAAAATGGTCTTTGGTTAACAGCACTCCCAAAAGATGCTAATTATCTGACACAAGGAGGAGAGTCAAAAGTTTATTTAAACGGTGATCGTAAAAGCGTACTGAAACTAAACGATTCCGTTTATTATGCTACTTGGCTTGAGTTTTTTAATAGTCTTGTTATTCACAATTTATTATTCGAAGTTACTGCATATGCTTGTCAAGGGTTTATAGAGATAGAAGGAGCTTTATACGTGGTACTCAAGCAGGACTATGTGAAAGCAGATGGAGAAGCCGATCTTGAAGATATAAAAGAAGTCCTGAATTTTAATGGCTTCAAGAATATTAAGCGTAATGATTATTTTAATCAAGACTTTGACTTGCTGTTAGAAGATATGCACGATGAAAACGTAATCACGACTGGCGGAAAGCTCTTTTTTATTGATACGGTTTTTTATATCACAAGGAATGGCAAGATTTAATTCTGTTACCGATGCTCAATAATGCAAATATTAGAATTAGAACTCATATTAAAAGATAAGAATAATCGAAGCAGCCTAATCAAACAGTTCCAAGAATTAGTGTGGAATGATGAAAATGCAAATGAAATACTTTCAGAGCTTGCTTATGATTTGGACTTTTATGAGCCGAATGAACAGTTGTGAAAAGAAGACCCAAGTTATTAAGGCGATAATAGATTGAAAGAAGAAATAAAATCAACAATACAAAAATTACAAGCGCAAACCCGCGATTAAATTACAGTCTCTCCTTTTTTGACACCTATTTAAGATTTAATTGTAATGGCCAATACTTAATCTGACAAAATAGTTTATTACATATTACCAATCAGAACAAAATGTGACCATGCTTTCTTTGGTCTCGCCGTCACAAACGGTCGTTAACTTCACACTAAAACCACCAAGGTCTATATCTTTCAATTCTTCTTTAAGACTTAACCGATCTCCTTTCAAAATTTTAGATTGCACTTTACCTTCTTTTATAGTCTGATATTTCACATCCCCAGTCACGAAGAAGAATACCCTATGCCCGTCATCATACCTGGCATTAATTGTCTTGCCAATCTCAATCTTATACGTAAATGCCTTAATTCTTGTTGCAGGCATTGAACCATACTCTACATACAACGGAAAGTCTTTGTTGTAAACAGTGAACATTTCTGATCCAATATCATACCCATAAAGACCGCGACCTGAAATATTTATGAAGGGCTCGATATTTTGTGCCTCCGGAATATGATCCTTACTACATCCAAATGTGGCAAAACTGATAAGGATCAATAGTAATGTTTTCATCATGATTTTACGAAATGAGACATTCAAACGCCTCTTGTTATATATTTCTGTTTTAACCTTACACCGGATCACTGGATCTTTATACAAAAGCAAAATCACGATGCCAGTTTGGCTCTTTGTTTCAATTTTATCTAAGAGATATACTTTCATCATCGACTTTCGACACAACGTTTTTACCAGAATTAAATTGAGCATTTATATTCGATAGTACGCCATTAAATAGTTCATGGGCCGCTTTGTCGGGGAATGTCTTTGAATTTCAATTTTGGGTTGAATGCTTTGATCTTCTTTTGGATGCTTTTATAATGCTTGATTCTCCCTTCAGATAATTTTCCTTCATTTTGCTTGACATGTTTATCAATAAATTGATCAGATGAACCTTTATTTTCTGATTTATCAAAAAGATTTCTGGTAATTGGTTGGTCATTAAAGATTGCCTCGTTGATTATGGTTTCGACTTCATTCTTTTCTTTGGTTAAAATAGCATTGTATTCCGGCATGGACGTTTTTAACCACCCGGTCACTTTTAAAATGATCTTCTGATATTTTTATAGAGGTCGGAGTCCTGAAACCCTTTCTTCCAACGATTATATGAATGTAGATTTTGACAAGTCCATCTTTCGCTGTTTCGCCAACGGAGTATTTGACAGATGCATTTTTGGTAACCATGGAGGTCAACATTTGGTAGACAAATTACGACATTTTAGGGAATATCAGTGATTCTCAGTTATTGGCTAGGAGCGGCAAAGGTCTATAAACAGAAAGACCCAATGTTTTTACGTTGAGTCTTTCTGATCCCGCTGGGAACACTTTTATTTTTATAAGCCGTTAATAATGAGCTAATTATATTATTTAAAATAAATAGGGCACCACTTTGGGCACCGGTCATTTTGATCAAATTTGTTGCGATTTAACGAGCTTTATTATCATTTCAAAGATATTAAAGTTCTTTAAATCTTCCATCACACTGTTTACTTTTTTAGTAAATCTATTAATTATTTATTTGGGGCTGTATTTCTTACCATCGATTCGCCATTATTTTTGCCACAACATTATGGATTTTCTCAAATCTATCTTCATTAACAATTCCCATCCTTGCATTGTCAATTGTTAAAAAGTTGTCCAGAAGCTTTAGATTGATTTGAGTTTTATTATCAAAATCATTAGTTTGATTTTGATCCAGCCAATACAATAATACTATTGGACCGATAAAAAATATCAATGGATTTGTGTCTAATACATGAGGGTTTACAAAGGTTGGAATTTCTTTAGTTTTGTAACTTGTGAATATACTTAATTTTGGTGTTTTAATTATGTCCGTTTTAATAATTTCTTTTACGGGAACAGCTATGTTTGACACAACTAACGCCCTCAAATATTCAAATTGATCTCGGCTGAGAGGGTTGTCTTTTCCCTCCAGCGTTTGTTGTAAACATTGCCTCCATATAATACTCTGGAAAAATACGCTTAAAATGTTAGAATGAATGTCAATATTTACATATTTGGCATTTGCTGATGAAACATTTATAGCCGCGCCTCTCCCAATATTATCAATAATCCCATTTAATTTATCTTGAACAGCGGATTCATATTGTCCTAAATCTTCTTCGCATTTTTTGCAGAAAATTCCTTTTTTCGAATTTGGCTCCTGTTTGATTTCCGTAGATTCTTCTTGTGGATGATTCCTTCCATAATACTCTTCTACATTTTTTTCCTCGGCATCTATTGTATAAATATGCTCTTTATCTCGTTCTCCGAACGTATTTGTGGTAATCCCTGCAGGCGTCAAATGAGATTTTATATTAAAAACGGTTCTCTCGTTACATAATAAGCATTTGTCTGGCATATGAAGTTATTTTATTGATTTTGAATTAAACTCTCTGGTGGCGATGTTCCTATAAAGTCGTGTCAAAATAAGTTTCAGAGTTTGCTACGCGGTTTAATCCCGATATCAATGAAAGGCTGTAAATATCGAGTTCAACACAAGATCAATTTCTGAAAAATTAGCATTTTTGTCGTTAGTTAATAGATTCTCTCTAAAAGCACACTGCAGATTACTTTTTTCCCATGTCTCGCCCTGATTTTTTCTTCATTCATTATATGCTTTCCAATGCACCGGAATAATTTGTCCGTCTTTTGTTAATAAATCTTCCCCTAAGTACATTTCTATACCACAAGCCGAGGCATTGACATTCTTTTACCCCTTTCGGTTCCATGATAGATATTTTTTTCCCAAAATAGGATCGGGTAATTTTAAAATCTTAAAGGTTGTAGGGATTGAAGCAAACTTAAGTCTGCTCATTTCCATAGTTCCGATCGTATCACTATCAAATATTGCAATAATATGATGCTTAATGTTGGATGCTGCGAGAAAGATTATGAATTTTCATCGACTGATGCATTTCTTTCCAGTTTATAGTCTTCGAAATTAATGAAATGAAAATAGGGATATAAATATGGGTAATTTTCTTTGAGAGATGAACGGATAAATTCTGTATCGAAATAATCGCTACCTTCCTAATCAATTTTTACTGCGTCATTCCTTAGTATGTGGTTAAAGAAATTGAACTCATTTCTTTCAAGTAGTTGTGAAATTTGATCTTTACTAATCCCTATTTCAATTAGAACGATCGCAATTAATATGACTTTTAGCTTTTCAGTCAACAAAAACAAGTCATTTATTTCGAGTGCTTTCTTTTTAATCTTTTCATCGTAGTGTGTATAATAATTCCTGTTGTTTCTTGTGTCCTTAAGAAATTTCTCCTTGTCTTTGATAAGATTGTTTATGGTCCCGCATGATGTTTCATCGAATAGATCTGACAAACGGTCGTAAAGAGTCGGCTCATTGCTGAAATTCAGCCTTTCCTGCAACCAGTTTTTATATTCTTCCTCAACAGAGCCTACAATTGCCTGAACTTTTTTCTTATGCTCGCCCTTCGGCAAGACTTCATTTTTTCGGAATCTTCTGTGAAACGTTTCTAAGGCCTGGACAATGTTTAAGAATTTGTTTTCATTAAATGCAAATAGCCTGCTGTAAAAGTTATCAATCAACAAACTTGTTATAGGTTCAAGCCTATTACTCACTGCATACCATTTTTGGATTATGGTTTCAAAATTATTTTCTATATCCTGATAATTAAACAATAATTGGGCGCGCATTTTATCCTTAATTAATGGAGCGTCTAATTCTTGCTCATAGAGGATATTAATATCTCTTATTAAGTCACGATTAAGAAATGTATCTTTTCTATCATTGTTTCGCACTATAATTTCATATGCAGCTGTTGGTTCGAATGTTCCAAGCGTCAAAAATTTTTGGAATAGGATTAAATCGTCCAATAGATCTGTCAACGGTTTGGGATTTGCAGATTCGATATCTATTCGTGCATTTTGTTTTAAGTCAATATTGTAAACAGAGCTATTGGTTCTTAGGGAAAAGCTCATTTTACCTACACTGCCGTTACCAATATCAAAGTTAATCACCTGCGGTAACTCACAGTTGAGACTATACTTACGGCTTTCTTTTTCGTGTTCCAGTCCATTAAAACCAGATTTGCTTGCCCATTGCTCAAAATTCTTAAATCCTGCGCCGACTTTGTGAAATACGAGTTCTTCTTCATTATAAAAATGATCTCCTACTAAAACGAGGATTGTAGTGTATTTTATGGTTTCAACGCCAGGCGAATGTATTGAAGAGGTTATTGAGGATGAAACGTAATATGACCGGAATAATGTTATCAATTTGCCGTCTGTAGTGAATCCCAAAATTATAGTAATCGGTTCATCTCCATACGCATCCTTTTTCTCGGTAAGCCTCCCCATTAATTCTAGTTCAGATCTGTCATTTGCTGAAAAGGATAGAATCCCGGTTACTTTCTTCTGGTCGTTTTCCGGTACAAACCACTCGCCCTTATATGTTATTAGCTTTTTCATAGTTGATTTTACTGGCAATTAATAGCTGTCTTACTTGATACCTTTCCCTATTACCTGATATTTTCTTCTTTTCCGCGAATAACTCTACAGAGAATCGATCTTGGCTTCATCTTCAAAACGATTTATTATTTCATAAAACGTTTTGGGCATTTTAATCTTCTCCCTGTGAAGTTCCCAGAAATGATGCTTTATAAATTTATCAAAAGGAAATGTGGTGGTAGCAAGATCTTCGGTTGATACATATTTTGTGTAGCTATCGATGCATTCGCAAATAAGCAGTTTTCCATTCGAGAAATAGTCCTGAAGATGAATTAGTGTATCAAGATTAATTAGCACCAATCTTTTTAATTTGTCCAGAGGAATTCCATTCTTTCGTGCTAACATTTTAAAGCGGTCATTTAGAAAATAGTTTACTCCGTGACTTTCAAGCGTAATATCGGTGTAGACGATAATTGGATATATCACTACATTTTCCCAATTAGTTATATCAACTTCATTGAACACGCCATTTTTTATATTTACAATCGTATTCATTAATTGTGTGATACCTTTTTTCTTTCCTTCTTTGTTGATTTCAAACTTTTCAAGGATACCGGATTTGATAGTATTCGGGTTCGCCGAATACTTATCACTAGCATTAATAATTGCATCTTTGAATTCAAATACAAACAGTTTTGTCCCTTCCCGGATGTAATAATCGGGTTCACCGTTTTTTAATTTAGTTTTTAGTTCTTCACCTGATAAGCGAACATCGCCGTATGAATTAAAACATTTTTTCATAGCTGTATTGAACAAAATCTTTTCTGAAAAAAGATTGCCCATGTCTGTTCTCAATTCGCCAAAATTTAACGCCGTTCTTTGGGAAAAATCAAATAAAAATCCCTGATATAATTTA
>DATJDF010000465.1:0-10433 GCA_035497555.1 Arachidicoccus sp.
AATGTTTCCCTTTTTTTACCAACCCAGGTTCTGGGTTAATTTGGAATCCTTTCTTATTTCAGAACTAGGGATGGCCCACAAATAACATCTTTGCGTAAAGGAGACGTTTTTAATGACCTTTTGTTTGTAGAAATCATCGCCATCACCGTCTACATTCATACCCCAGACAGGTTTATTCAAATCAATTGCAGCAGTTAGCCATCTACGTTGATCAAAATACCGAACAGCTTCAAAGGCTAATTCTACTTGCCTTTCGTGGTGTATGGCCTGTCTTACAGCATTTTGCCCGGTAGGTGCTTCTATCATATCTGCACCGCTACCATAAATGGGGATCCCGGCACGTTTTCGTATAATATTAACGTATTTCAAAATATTCGCGTTGCCAGGATCGTATTCATTTAATGCTTCAGCGTAATCTAAATAGATTTGAGCCAGCCTTAAATGGCACCAACCTCTTCGATCATTTCCCTTGGTAATATTTTTACGTATTAGATATCCAGTTGATGAATAATCATGGTCACTTTGTATTTTTCCCGATGACCCATGATATTCAAAGTCAACAATTACTTCGTCTGCACTACTTCCCTGATCTAACCAGTAGCTGTTTGTATAAGTGACTCCTGCATAGAATCTGGGTTCACGATTTATCCATTGATTAAATGTTTTTCTATCTTTTATATCATATGGGCTTCTAAAATCAGTAAATCCACTATTTTGATATCCTGATAAAGGATCTGTGATAGACCGACCATTCTTTGTAAAGTATGCATCAACCATGGATTGATTTACCGCCAGGTATCCGCCTCCTTTATTGACATTTGTCCCATAGCCTACAAATTTGGGAATAGCATTATAGTTATAAGTACCAATCCCATTACTCATAGCCTTTCCAAATATCCATTCTTTGTTCCAGTCTGTAGAGATTACGTCACGGCATGCTTTGTATGCTGCCATATAAGGGTCAGAATCAGTCTCCGTAAATATGTCGTAAGTGCCGGGAACAAATTCATCGATAAAGTCCTTCGCTGCATCTGCGGCCTTTTTCCATTTGTTCTTATCAAAATTGGATGGAAATAAATGAGTACCATCTGGATTAACGATGCCAGAATAAGCCGAATTGCCATTAAATAATGGACTGGCAGCCAAGAGCAAAACTTGTTCTTTATACGCTTTGCATACCCCTGTAGTAACTCTGCCGTATTCATCATCCAATGGTAAATCGGTGGGCTGATTGGGTGTTGAGATGGCTTTCAGTTCTAGATACGCCGTGTCTAGTTGTTTTGTGATGTAATTCACACAACTATCAAAAGGCGCTCTGGTGTGTGCTAATTCGTCGTTAGAGGCTGAGATTGATATTGGTTCCGGTAATATTACTACTGGACCATATAAGCGCAATAACCAAAAATAGAAAATAGCCCGCATAGCCCTGGCTTCTGCTTTAAAGTGTGCTTTCAGATAGGGAGATACTTCTCTTGAATTTGCGCCATCAATTTTGTTGATAAAATCTGTTGCTGTGCGTACAGGCTTATAATATTCTGGCCATAAATACTCAAATGCACCGAAGGAGGCAGATAATGTGTTATAATTAAAAGCAGTGATAGAGAAATCCGATTCAGCAAAATAATTGGATTCGTCAGAGATCTGGCTAAATGATGCATCTCGAGCACCCCAACCTCCTCTATTAGAATAGGGATCAGGAACATTGGCATAAACCTGGGCTAAATAATTTTTTGTATTTTTTAAATTTGCAAAAATTGAATCGTCTGAAAGCGTGATATCTGGGACCTGACTTAGGAATTTATTACAGGAGGACAAGACGGCAGCCCCCACCATAACAATAAATGCCATTAAAAATATTTTCAATTTCATAATACTAGTTTTTATAAGATAATATGCAAATAATGGAGATATTAGTTAATTAAAGTGAATCTGAAGACCTACGGCTAAATTTCTCGTGTTAGGGTAGGTATTACCATTTCCGGTATTCATTTCAGGATCCCACATTTTAAAAGGACTCCAATAAAACAAGTTGACTGCATCAAAATAAAGTCTTGCATTCTTAAATCCGGTGTTTTTGAAGAGCTTATTAGGAAGATTATAACCAAAATTCAAGGTTTTAAAACGAATGAAAGATATATCCTTTATCCAGTAAGTACTTGCGACATTGTTATTCGCATTTGCTACTTTTCCGTAGCCTAGTCTTGGGAAAGCTGGATTTACAGCATGGTTTTCTTCTGTCCAACGATCTGTAGTGAGTGCGAATACATTATTGTCTTCAGATCCTGAGAATGGACTTCTTGCAATCCCACTTATTTCACGGTCGGCCCCTTGTACGCCTTCAAAGAAGGCACTAAGGTAAAAATTACCATATTGCAAATTCATGCCAAAACCGAATGTGAGTGGAGCCACATCTCCATGTCCGATGTACGTTTGATCATATTGATTAATAACACCGTCGCCATTTAAATCTTTGTATTTGATATCTCCAGGTCTGGCACTTCCACCAACTCCGGTTTGATCAGCATGGTTGTCAATTTCTGCCTGATTTTGAAATAAGCCTTCAGCAATATAACCATAATTGGTCAGGATCTTCTGCCCTCTAGGATCCATATAAGGTTCCTCGTAAGGCGCTGCTCCATTTTCCAATAATTTATCTTTATTATAAGTAAAGGTTCCTCTAAATGAGATTGATAGTTTATTGGTCAGAGGAATTGGTAATAATTCCACAGTCCCGTCAAAACCCTTATTGATGGTTTCTCCGTAGTTGCCATCAGGTTGATATTGCAATCCGGCAAAACCTGGGAAATTTGCTCTTGTCAGGAAGATACCGGTTCTGTATTTCTGAAACCAATCCAGAATGAAGGAGAGTTTATTATTGAGCACCTTAAATTCGAGGCCTACATCCTGGTCGTGTGATTGTGCCCATCTAACATTTGCCCCGTAATGGGCAATATTTATACCATCATAGTGCTTATTTTTTGAGGGTGTTCCAAAATCTGTTCCCAATGCATTTTCTGTAATAGTCGTAATGTAATCGAACCGGCTACCTCCAATAGCTCCGGAAAACCCATTTGAGTATCGAAGTTTAAAGAAAGTAAAAACATCGGACAAAGGCTTCCAGAATTTTTCATTAGATAACACCCAACCCACGCCGACCGAAGGGAAGAATCCATATCGATTTTCAGGTGAAAAGACTTGTGAACCGGTATAACCTGCATCAAATTCTGCAAAGTATTTATCCTGGTATGCGTAGGTAACCCTGCCGGCATAATTTTGTTGCCTTGTGGGAATGGCATCCTGAATACTCCCTGCAGTTGGATTAGGTTGACTTAACTGACTGTAAACCAACATGGCGTTAACGTCATGATCTCCAAAAGTTCTATGCCAATTTATCTGACCTTGTAGGGAGAACTGTCTATCCTGTGTACTGCTATGGTCATAACCCAGTACATCGGCTCCAGCTATAACTTGTTCAAGATTCAAAGAACCATCTGAATTATAGTGTTGGGATTGGTTCAGGAAGTAAACACTTCTTTGCCTTTTTCGATCCTGAGAATTGGAACTATAAGTATCAAAAGTGTATTGTGCATTCGCAGATAATCCTTTTAATAGAAAATTAAGATCCTGATCCAGTCTTACAGTACTGGCAATTTTAGATTCAAATTTTTCTCTATAACCAGTCTGAGTGATATCAGCCCATGGGTTAGGAGATGGAGTGCTTCCTTCTGCAATACCGGCGACGAGATTCCCTGGGTACATGGCAGGGTAGTGGACCGGACTGGCATTCATCGCATTATTAAATGCTGATGAAGCACCTGATCCGGGCTCATTAAATTGAGTAATATACCCAGAAATGCCTAAAAAGAATTTTGTGGTCTGGGTCCATTTCATGTCGACATTAGAAACAAAATTATAGCGTTGATATTTTGTACCAGCGTCATAATTTTGTAGCGCATCTGTTTTAAGCAGGGATGACTCCTCATAATAAGACAATGATGTATAAAACTGAGTGTTTTCTGAGCCACCTGTTGCACTAAAGTTTAAACGTCGATTATGCGAAATACTATTAAATAGTTTATCTAACCAATCAACATTCGGATAAACATAATGATTTGCGCCAGGATTCAAAGTACTGTCGATATAATCCTGTGAATAAGCAGGAGTCATTCCTGAAGCCTCCATAGCTTCATTTCTTAATTTCATATACGTCTCACCATCAGCCATTTCTGGCATTTTGGTAAAAGCGGTAACTCCTTCCATATAGTTGGCCATTAGACTTACTTTTCCAATCTTACCGCGTTTAGTATTGACCAAAATAACACCATTTGCACCTAGAGCCCCATAAACGGCAGTGGCGGTGGCGTCCTTTAAAATGGTAAAATCTTGCACGTCTTCTGGATCCAGATCATTAAGGCTTCTGCCCTGAACGCCATCAATAATAACGAGAGGGCCACTGCCACTACCTCCAAATGTAGAGATCCCCCGAATCCAAATATCGGCTGAATTGCTTCCTGGTAAACCGGATCTTTGAACACCAACAAGGCCTGAAATGCGACCGGCGAGCATTGTATTAAGGTTCGCGACAGGTTGTTTCAGCTCCTCTACTCTAACGGAAGATTGCGCACCAACAAGGCTGATTTTCTTCTGTCTACCATATCCTACGACAGCTACATCATTGAGACCTCCAATTACAGGGTTGAGGGTTATGTTATAGACAATTGTACTAGTGAATTGCCAACGGTAATCTTCATAACCTACAAATGAGGCCATTAAAGAATCACCCTTGCTGGCTCCAATTTTAAATGTGCCATCCCCATCAGAAATAACGATTTTTCCAGAGGTTATATCTCTGACTGTTACACCGGCTAATAGACCTCCCAAATTATCTTTGAAGGTCCCGGAAATAGTAATTGTTTCCTTTTGGCTTCCATTGTCTTGCGCTTTAAGACGAACCGAAAACAACAGAAGACCCAAAAGACAGAATACGAATAATCTGTAATTAGATTTTTTTAATTCCATTTCATAATGTTTAATGATTTAGAGAATTTAAGTTAAGGAGGGAGCAGCTTTACACTCCTTCAATCAAGCATTTTATGATTATTTATCATAAATTTTCGATAAAAGTATCTTAAAGAATGTGCAACTGCGGTTAATGAAAGGAAAATATAAAGTTAACAAAAGTCAAATACTCAAAAAGCTTATGCGTCTATATTGTTAATTTTTAATTTTTTGAAGTTCATTTGAGGCGAATGTTTTTTTACTTTTTCCTTATTTTGTTGCATACTTATTTAATATGAACAGTGTTAATTGTCATAGAAATAGAAGAATTAAAGACTCGACGAATGCGAGCAGGAGCTAGCCTTCAATTATTGCAATAACGTTAGAATCCAATTGTAAATGAAAATAATTTGGCAGGTTTAAAAACCCATTAAATTCCTGTAACTTTCAGTAGAAACTCCAGTGATTTACTAAAAAAAAACATCATGGCTAGAATACATCTTGATAAATTAAGTGCTGATCCCCCTGAATCATTAAACAAACATGAAATAAAAGAACAGACTAAAAAACTGCAGGAAGATATAGATGAACTTCAAAATAGACTTTATGCTGAGCATAAGCATTCACTCCTGATTCTCTTCCAGGGGATGGATGCATCGGGCAAAGACGGCGCCATCAGAAAAGTCTTTGAAAGTGTGAACCCGCAAGGAATCAGCGTACACTCTTTTAAAGTACCCAGCGCAGAAGAAGCGGACCACGATTTTTTATGGCGTATCCATAAACAGACACCTGCAAAGGGGATGATTAAGATTTTTAACCGGTCGCATTATGAAGACATTCTTGTCACCCGGGTTCATAAATTGATCAACGACAAAACGGCCAAGCAAAGAATTAAAGCCATTAATGACTTTGAGCAATTACTTACATCTAACAACACCCACCTACTTAAATTTTATTTACACATAACACCAGAGGAGCAGAAAGATAGACTTGCAGAACGCCTGGAAATTCGCCGCAAGATGTGGAAATACAATAGCAACGATATAAAGGAAGCTAAATCCTGGGCCATTTACCGTAAATATTATGAAGATTGCTTCGAAGCGTGTAACAGCGTTCCATGGACCATAGTCCCTTCGAATAAAAACTGGTATAAAGAATATTTGGTGGCCAAAACAGTACATGATAAATTAAAAAGTCTCAAATCTCAATACCCGAAAATAAATGTATAGAAATAAATATAATTTTTAATCTGTTAAAATTAATTGTATTTTTGGTAACGTAACTAATCTATATTAAAAACAACAAAATCTAAAAACATGGGATTCGTAAAAGACTTTAAAGAATTTGCCGTTAAAGGCAACGCCATTGACCTGGCCGTCGGTGTGATTATCGGTGGCGCATTTGGCAAAATTGTTACCAGCATCATTGATGACCTTGTTATGCCAATTGTATCTAAAATTATTGGCCAACCCGATTTTAGTAATTTATGGGTCGATTTAAACAGTAAAGCCGCATCAGGGCTAGCATTAGCGGATGCACGGAAGGTAGATGGAGCGGCTATCTTTGCCTACGGTAATTTCATCACGGTGGCCATTAATTTTTTACTTCTTGCCTTAGTTATATTTATGATGGTAAAAGCCATTATGAAATTAAAAAAGAAGCAGGAAGAAGCACCGGCAGCAGAAGCACCTTCCAAAGAAGCTGTTCTTTTGCAAGAAATCCGGGATGCTATCCGCAGTAAATAGGAACGTAATATATTTTGCTAATTCCATGGTCTTTTTCTTACTTTTACAATCTCTGGAAGTTTGGATCTTAGGAAATATCAATGATTATCAACTTCTTAGGTAAAAGCTAAAAATAAGATCTTAGGTCTCTTATTTCCAGAGCCACCAATAAAAAAATAAAATCCCGAAGCCTGATTCGGGATTTTGTTTTAATATTATTCTTTTATTTATTCAATCGGGGAAAGAGTGAAACCATTAGTCTATCAAATTAAATTGCCTCAGTTTGAGGGTCCGTTCGATCTGTTATTATTCTTTATAGAAAGGGATGAACTCGATATTTATAATATTCCAATTACGAAAATCACCAAAGATTTCCTGGAGTTTCTGCACCATCAGAAACAACTGAATATAGAACTCAGCAGTGAATTCATTCTTTTCATCTCGACATTGATGCGGATTAAAGCAAAAATGCTGCTCCCCAGAAAAGAAGTCGACGAAAAGGGAAATGAAATCGATCCGAGACAGGAATTGGTGGATAAGATCCTGGAATACAAGCGTTTTAAAGAAGCTGCTGTTGAACTGGCTGAGAAAGAAACTTTGCGTCAGCTCATGCAAAAGCGTGGGAATTTACAAAGGGAATTGAACCAGATCGGGGAAGATGCCTCAGAAGGAACTGAAATCCAAACAGTCAATCTTTTCAAATTAATGAAGACCTTTGAAAAGGTAATGCTTCGACTTCATGATCGTAATCATGCACCCGTCCATACGGTTGTGCATTACAATTATACAATGGAGGGAAGCCGTGAATTTATTCTGTCAGAAGTCAAAAGAGCGCAGTCGATGTCTTTCGAAAATATTTTTAATATTTGCGAAGACCGCATCCACGCCCTGTTCTTATTCTTATCTCTATTAGAACTCTCGCAAATGCGCTTTATGACCATGGAGATTGGTGAAGGGCATAATAATTTTATTGTTGTCTGGAATGACAATAGAGATGAAGAACTTGCCGCCTTCCCGATTCCTGAAGGCAGTGAGATTGAGATGTCAACGCAGGTTACAGATACAGAGGGCTAGGAAATGACTCAATCACTTTAGGAACATAGCTGTATTTCAATTTAATGAACGTAATTTGATCTAGAGCCAGATACCTAAAGTTTTCTTACGAATCCGGATTTTCCGGATGATCTGATCCTTCGTTGGGCGGTCATTATCATCGCGTTTTACAGCGACTATTTTATCCGCGATATCCATTCCTTTACTGACTTGTCCAAATACAGTATAATTCTGGTCCAGATGTGGTGCCCCGCCAATAGTTTCATAGACTTTTCTGTGTGCAGGAGGTATCGGATGGCCCGAACGCTCCGCTGCCTTATCTAACTCCTGAGCATTAAATTTTTTCCCGGTAACAATATAAAACTGGCAACCAGAGGAGGCTTTTTTAGGATTATTATCTCTTGCAGCAGCCAGCGCACCCTTTTGGTGGAAATACTTTTCATTAAATTCAGCTGGGATAGTATAGCCTACATCTCCGTTGCCCAGCATTTCGCCTGGTTTTGCTTTTTTTGAATCCGGATCGCCGCCTTGAATCATAAAACCGGGGATCACCCTGTGAAAGAGGACGCCATCATAAAAATGGCGACGGGCCAGTTTGATAAAATTATCCCTGTGCTTGGGTGTCCCGTCAAATAATTCAATCTTTATTTTGCCAGCATCCGTTTTGAGAATTGCCCGGTATTTCTGGCTGTAGACAGCCGTGAATAACCAAAGACTAAGTGACAATAACAGGATTTTTTTCATCATTCGTTATTTTTGATAAATCCATGCTAAGATAAACAGAATCAGTCAATCTGAAAATTATTATGGACGCTCCCGCATGTTGCATTGCAGCAATCACCACCAACAATGAATAAAATTAGGCTAAGCCAAGTAAATCATCGCAACGATTTGCTTCCAGCCGGCACCAAGAGATCTGATGCATTGTAAGGGGCGCATCGTGCTGATATTAATATAGCAGTAGCGAGAGTATAGGCGAATTGCCGGTAAAACTGGGTTAAACGGCTGAAAAAACAAAGGTTTGCCTAAAGCTTTATTTCGATCTTTAAATTTTATTTAAACGCAGCATTGACAAAATAGGTCAGGTAGTTCCTAGGAACTATACTAAAAAAAACCTGAATGTCTGATTCAGGTTTTTTTAATACTTGTTTAGGATCACTGCTACTTTCCTGAATCCGGTTGATTCATGGATGGAGGCGGTTGAATATTGGTGTTCATGCTATCATCCAGCGTCTCAGCAGATTTTTTTGCTTTATTTAGTAAATCATTTTTTTTGACAAATTCCATTAATACCGGAAGACTGTTTTTACTTTGATCCTTTAAATGAAGTACCATGGTATAACTACATACATTGCCCTTAATATTATCTGCACTCATAGAGACATCATCAAAGGTTTGAATGGCCAATTGTAAAGAGGAATCCTGGTTTTGTCCGCTACGCGACATCGCCTGAATCATTTTTCCTAAATCAACATAACCGATGGATGTTTTGTTTTTTCTATCCAGGTCCTTTGGATATTCAATGGATTTGCTTCCTGATAAGAAGGCATCTGCTAAAGTTTTATCCGTAGCGAATATAACAGATTTGTTATTCGCTATATAAACACCTTTAGAAGGATCTATTAATTCTTTAGGTACCCATTGCCCATTCTGATTTACAAACAGTCCAACTGTCCCGAGCGCAGTGACTATTTTGTCATAAGAAGCTTTATCTGCGATGGGGATATTTACAAGGACTTTCGGTTCCGGGCGATTGATCGTCAAACTAGTATCGCCAAAAGGAATTGACTGAGTGGTTACACCCACATCACTTAAAGCAACGTTGATTTCTCCCACAAAGGCTTTTTGGAGATCATCTAAAGAAAGCCCCATGTTCTTCAGGTAGACATCAGCAGTGTTTTTTACGCCTGCATATTCCAGAAAGCTAAGTATTTGTTTGAGGTTAAAGGAAACCTCAAAAAATCCAAGGGGCTTACCGGGAAAGTGCTTAAGGCCGTCACCAGCCAGATCTTTGGTTGGATTTTTCTTTATCAGGTCGGTAAGCGTACCGTTCAGGTAATATTTTGCATCGAAAAGCACCTTTCCCTTTTCAAAGTTTATGGTGCCGCCACCGTAATTGTCCTTTATTAAATCGGAAGCTTTGCTCATAGAGATAAATGGAATACTGGCAAGGCTGCCGTTACCATTTACATAAAAGCTAAGATCAGATTTTACCGTTAATAGGTTGACAGCTTCTTTATTATCAGCTATGGAAGCGTCTTTTTTCATTGCAAAAAGAGCATCCACCTGATCTGCTGTTAATGCACTGCCGACCAAAGAAATCATAAATGCATCATTCCAGGCAGCATAGGTATTATCTTTTAATTGAATATAGCTGGCATTTTTGCCTTTCTCGATGTTTTTATCAGGATACAGGTTTTTCAGGTTTTTTTCCAGATCTGCCCTATCCGATATGGAAGCTACAAAACCGGAAAGCAGGTCCTTGCCTGCCATCATGGTACTGCTATTTTTGACAAAAGCGAGTAAAGGTTGTCTTAAATCAAAATCTTTCAGTAGCACAAATACACTATCTTGCGTTTTAAGGACATCCATCAGGGAGTCTGTATTAAAATTGCCGTCCTTTAGCTTTTCCTGGATCTGGTTAAAATTAATGGAAAA
>DATJDF010000466.1:0-9967 GCA_035497555.1 Arachidicoccus sp.
TCTGATATTAAGGGTCCTTTTAAAAAAGTGGGTGTATTTGTTAACGCCACTGAACAGGAAGTGTTAGAAACGGCGGAATCCTGTGGATTGGATATGGTGCAGCTTCACGGCGATGAGGCACCGCTTTTCTGTGAAAAGATCGCCGATAAGATCCCGGTAATTAAAGCCTTCAGGTTACTTGGTAACGATGATGTGCTCTATAAAGTCCTGCCTTATGGGGAGGTTGTGGACTATTTTCTATTCGATACCAATACAAAAAGCTTTGGTGGTTCAGGCAAACGTTTTGATTGGGGCATCCTTAGCGACCTGAAAATTGAAAAACCATTTTTCCTCAGCGGTGGTATAAGCGACGAACATCTCGGGGATCTGGCCAGTTTTAGGAAATTAAATGTAGCAAAAAGTCTATTTTCGCTAGATATTAATAGCCGGTTTGAAACCGCCCCCGGCGTGAAGGACCTGGCTAAAATCGATGCATTTTTGAAACAATTAAAAGTGAACGAGTGATGAAGCGAATCCTGTTAAAATCTATTCTTAGCCTTTTAGGGCTGGTACTTATGGGTCCAGTCATGGCTCAACTGACTGTAGATCAGGTAAATAACGACAGTCTGGCATTGACATTTGTCAAACAGCAGAATTATTCAAAAAATGAGGCGCCGCAATGGAAATTCTTCTATCTTACCACTGGGCAGGAGTGGAAATCCTATTTTAATTTTAGTGCAGCGCAGACCAGTCAACTAACCAGCGAGATGCACTCCATGAATTGGCAAAAAGCTGATATAAATGGGGATCATAAAATGGATCTGATCGTCAGTGGCTATATTGCCAGACGACCCGGAGACTGGTCAACGGCCACCTTTAAGTTGTTAGTATTCATGTCCCAAAGTGGAAAGGGATACCAGGAACTAAATCTGCTGACAGAAAATGCGGAAAAATTCCCTGCCTATTTTGACTTGATTCGTATACAGCAGAAGGATTTTATCCGGCTCTTTAGATGGCAGTTGCCAGAACAGGGGCAAACGCAGCAGCAGGCTCAGCAGCAGCCTTACCAGATAGATACGGTTCGTTACTCAAATTTTTGGAGTGCATTTATTAACCAACATGAAGCCGGGCTTAATAGGAAGCAGATACAAATGATTGTATATAAGGCCCAGGAGGATGCGGGAGGTGCTTACCATTCGCTTACCATCTTTAATTCAAGTGATAAAAAGACAAATATTGAAATCAGTACCTGGCAGCCTAAAGAGAAGACGCCTTCAACTTACAAAGCCCGACTTTCTAAAACCCTTTGGGAACAGTTGGATACGCTGTCTCGCAGTATTCAGGTGGCGCAGGTGCCCGCGGGTGATTCAGTAATACTAAATCACCGCTTCAACAGCCAGGACCTTCCGGTGACCCTAACGCTCCATTTCCGGGATGGAAGCACACAGAAGATTATAGATTATGGCGCGCAAGGTTCATTTACCCTAATGACCGTTTATGGTTGTATGGAAAATATAATTCAAAATGTATTCGACCAGATGCAACAAAGACAGCAGATCATTCAATCGCTGTCGGATGGTGTATTTGGTGATTAAAAAAGCAAAAGGAAAAGATGAAAGCGATTCAAGTAGATGAAAATGGTTATTATGGTCAGTTCGGCGGTGCTTATGTACCGGAAATGCTCTACCCGAATGTAAAACAGTTAAAAGAACAATATTTAGATATCATTGAAGATCCTGCCTTCCAAAAGGAGTTTCAATATTTGCTTAAAGATTATGTGGGCCGGCCCTCACCGCTTTATTTGGCCAGCCGGCTAAGCGAACAGATTGGTACCGATATTTACCTGAAGCGTGAAGATCTTAATCATACCGGGGCGCATAAAATCAATAATGCCATTGGTCAGGTACTTCTTGCCCAGAAACTGGGTAAAAAACGCATTATCGCTGAAACAGGAGCTGGACAGCATGGGGTCGCAACCGCAACGGTCTGTGCCCTTAAAGGCCTGGAATGTATTGTATACATGGGTGCTGTCGATATAGAGCGCCAGGCTCCTAATGTGGCCCGTATGAAAATGCTCGGTGCGAAAGTCATCCCAGCCCGTAGTGGTAGCCAAACCCTTAAAGATGCAACAAACGAAGCTATCCGTGACTGGATCAATAATCCTACTGATACACATTATATTATCGGCAGTGTGGTAGGCCCACATCCTTATCCTGATATGGTAGCCAGATTCCAGAGTATTATCAGCCAGGAAATCCGCCAGCAGTTACAGGAAAAGACCGGTGATCCCCTGCCCACACATGTTATCGCCTGTGTAGGTGGTGGAAGTAATGCAGCCGGCGCATTTTATCATTATCTTAATGAGCCCGAGGTGCAACTCATTGCCGTCGAGGCAGCAGGGCTGGGCGTACATTCCGGCAGTTCCGCTGCGACTACCCAATTAGGCACAGCTGGTGTACTTCACGGTAGTAAAAGTATTGTGATGCAGACAGCGGACGGTCAGGTAGTGGAACCCCACAGCATTTCTGCGGGGCTCGATTATCCGGGAATAGGCCCCTTGCATGCGCATCTTTTTGAAAGTGGACGTGCCGTCTTTTTGAGTGCGACAGACGAGGAAGCGCTTAAAGCTGCGTTTAATCTTACCAGGCTCGAAGGGATTATACCTGCACTTGAGAGTGCACACGCGTTGGCAGGTCTGCACAAAATTAAATTTCCAGCGGACAGCCGGGTGGTACTTTGCTTAAGTGGCCGTGGGGATAAGGATATGGATACTTATATAAAGTATATGGACAGCTTAAATTCCTGATCAACAATATTTGGCGTTCTGGCCATTTGACTGGCGGGACAGCATTAAAATTTATTTATTATGAGCAGCATTGCTGAATTATTTAAAACACAACATAAAAAGATATTGAATGTCTATTGTACTGCAGGCTTTCCAAAGCTGGACAGTACCTTAGCTGTTATGAAATCCCTACAGCAAAATGGAGCGGATATCATTGAGTTGGGTATGCCTTACAGCGATCCCTTAGCAGATGGTGAGGTGATCCAGCAAAGTGGGGCTGTTGCCCTGAAAAACGGGATGACATTAGTTACTTTATTCGATCAATTAAAAGACTTTAGAAAAGATATCCATGTCCCGGTTATATTAATGGGTTATATGAACCAAGTACTGCAATACGGATTTGAAGATTTTTGTAAAACTGCTGCGGAGATCGGTATTGACGGTCTCATCCTACCGGATTTACCACCCCATGAATTTGAATCTGAGTACAGTGCTATTTTGAAAAAATATGGGCTGGATTTTATTTTCCTGGTAACACCAGAGACGCCGGAAGACCGGATTCGAAAATTAGACGCTCTGAGTTCAGGATTTTTGTACGCGGTCTCTTCTTCTTCTACCACCGGTCATGAGAAAGATTTTAAGGAAGTGGAAAAGTATTTACAGCGTTTACAGGCGTATAAATTGAGTAATCCGATCCTTGTTGGTTTTGGGATTAAGGACCATAGCAGTTTTACTTCTGCGGCAAAATATTCAGCTGGGGCCATTATAGGCAGTGCTTATATTAAAACCATTGAGCAGGCGCCGGATCTGGAAGCAGCAACGGCTATATTTCTGAAAGCGGTCTTACAACCAGCTTGATCATAGTGATAAGGATTTAGAAAAAGAGATCAATTCGTATATAATTATGCAAACAGTCATTGTAAAATATAACGCGGGTAATATCCAGTCTGTATTATACGCTCTTGAGCGGATTGGATTTGAAGGTGTCGTAACGGATGATCCGGATACAATTGCCAGAGCGGACCGGGTTATATTCCCGGGAGTGGGTCACGCAGGAGCTGCCATGGCTTATCTGAAAGAAAAAAAACTTGACTTATTACTCAAAGACCTGCGTCAGCCTTTTTTGGGAATTTGTCTGGGCATGCAGCTCATGTGCCAGCATAGTGAGGAAGGTGATACGCCCTGCCTGGGTATTTTTGAGGAGCCTGTGCTTTCATTTTCGAAAGGGCAAAATCAGTTCAAAATCCCCCAAATCGGCTGGAATAATATATATGATCTGAATTCGCCCTTATTTGACAAGGTAGATGAAAATAGTTTTGTGTATTTAGTGCATGGTTTTTATGCGGCTATCGGGAACCATACCATTGCTAAAACGGATTATATAAAATCCTATAGTACGGCACTACACAGAGATAATTTTTACGGTGTTCAGTTTCACCCGGAGAAAAGTGCGAAGGTGGGTGAGCAGATTTTGCATAACTTTATGACCAAAATACATCATTAATGGATCCTTTTATTAATACAACCGAACAGCCTTCTGCTTACAGGCATTTAGAAAAAATGCCTTTGCATGAACTTCTGGAAAATATCAATAAAGAAGATCAGCAGGTGCCGCTGGCGGTGAAGGCCGCATTGCCACAAATCGAAAAACTCATGTTAGCGGTAGTGGCCGCTATGGAAAAAGGCGGACGTTTGTTTTATATCGGTGCCGGCACCAGTGGCCGTTTGGGTGTTCTGGATGCCAGTGAAATACCTCCGACTTTTGGTGTAACGAAGAATATAATTATCGGTGTCATAGCAGGTGGGGCCAGAGCGGTAACCGATGCTGTAGAGAATGCCGAGGATAATACGACACAGGGCTGGATGGATCTGAAATGGCACGGCGTGAATGAGAATGACCTGGTTATTGGTCTTGCAACCAGTGGTACCACTCCCTATGTAATTGCCGCAATGGAAACCTGTAAGGCAAATAATATTATTACCGGTTGTATTACCTGTAATAAAGGTGCGCCCATCAGCCATGTTGCAGATTTTCCTGTGGAAGTTGTTGTCGGACCGGAGTTTCTGACGGGCAGTACCCGACTGAAAAGCGGCACAGCACAGAAATTGGTATTGAATATGATTTCCACAATTGCCATGATCCGTCTGGGTCGGGTGCTGGATAATAAAATGGTCAATATGCAGCTGACCAACAAAAAGCTGATTGAAAGAGGCACCCGGATGATTGTGGAAAAAACGGGATTACCGGCCGAAAAGGCGAAAGAATTGCTATTACTGCATGGGAGTGTCGCAGCTGCCTTAGTAGCTTGTCAAATGCCGTAACCACCCCTAATTGAGACTTGATTGGCTTGTAATGTCTTTTAAAAACACCCCCTTGGATGTCTACCTGATGTGCAATTGCAACGCAACTTATCCGGATCAGGCAATATTTGGGCAGTATTTGGTCAGCATTTAGGTTCATTTTGGTCTTTGGACCTGCTTTTTGCCTTAACTTTGCGACTTATAAAGCAAGTAGGAAATGTGCTATGTGCCTGTCAGTTGGATTTGGATCGGGCGGTACAATGGTTTTTCTGAAATGCATAAAAAAGCGCTATGACCTTTTACAAAAAGAGTACGAATAACTATCAGTCCAAAAAAAATATTATTGTGGGGCGTAACCCCGTACTGGAAGCATTGAAGTCAGGAGAAAATATAGACAAAATCCTGCTCTTTAAGAATGCTTCCGGTGAGGCCATTCAGGTAATCCGAAATAAGGCAAAGGACCTGAATATACCGGTTCAGCACGTTCCAAATGAAAAATTGAATGCACTGACCAATATCAATCATCAAGGCGTCATCGCATTTAAATCGGCTGTGGCATATCAGGATTTGCAACAGGTCGTGGACCTGATCGTCAGTAGTGGCGAAATACCGCAGCTATTGATGCTGGACGGAATTACTGACGTAAGGAATATCGGTGCTATTGCCAGAACTGCGGTTTGTACTGGTACGCATGCCATCATAATTGCCGATAAAGGTGTCGGTGCTCTAAATGAAGATGCCGTTAAAAGCAGCGCCGGTGCACTGGAAAAAATACAGGTTTGCCGTGTTGGTAGCCTGATGAAAGCAGTGGAAGAATTACACCTAAACGGTATCCTTATTTATACTTCTGAAATGGACGCGCCTAAGAAATTATTTGAACTGGATCTAACCGTTCCCTGCTGTTTTGTAATGGGTGGGGAACATAGCGGTGTTCAATCCTATATTTCTAAAGCGGCAGATGAGAAATATAATATACCCATGGTTGGTGATTTTGATTCACTGAACGTCTCAGTGGCTGCCGGCATTACACTGTATGAAGCGATGAAGCAAAGAATGCATTAAAGGTGGCTCTATTGCGTTGCCTTTATTGTATCTGCTATTTTATAAGAACCTATCACTGCTTCTTAAATTTATAGCAGACCTGGTTTTGTTTTACCATTGGTTCCGACATTAATACTTGGCATTTAGGCCGGAACCTGCGGTTATAATTATTTAAGTTTACGGCCATGAATAAGGATAAAAATACCATTGAATTAATAGAATGCCCGCGAGATGCAATGCAAGGCTGGCCGCATGCGATCGACACCGCTACCAAAGTGTCCTATTTAAAATCGCTATTGAAAGTTGGGTTTCATACACTTGATTTTGGCAGCTTTGTTTCTGCCAAGGCCATACCTCAGATGGCGGACACAAAAGAGGTACTTGCTGCCCTAAATCTTGAGCAGTCAGCCGCACAAACATCTACCCGGCTTTTGGCGATTGTTGCCAATTTGAGAGGGGCCCAAGAGGCGGTTTTGTATCCGAAGATAACGTATTTAGGCTTTCCTTTTTCAATCTCTGAAACTTTCCAACTCCGCAATGCCAATAGCACGCTTGTAAAAAGTTTTGAGACCGTGCGTCAGATCCAGGACCTGTGCCTGCAGCACGGGAAAGAATTGGTTATTTATCTTAGCATGGGTTTTGGCAATCCTTACGGGGACCCTTATTCGGCAGGAGTACTGCTGGACTGGGTAGATAAAATGGCTTCACTGGGGACCAACATCATTTCTCTGGCCGACACCGTAGGTTTGGCTGAGCCTGCGCAAATCGGTTCTGCCCTCCAGGCATTAATTCCTCAATATCCGGACATTAGCTTCGGCGTACATCTGCACTCAACCCGGGAAAATAGCCAGGACAAATTGAAAGCTGCTTTGGACAATGGTTGTCTACGCTTTGATGGGGCACTAAAGGGCATTGGTGGTTGCCCTATGGCCCAAAATGCATTAGTGGGTAATATGGATACGGAGCTTATGTTACAAATTTTTGAAGAGCAGGGATTTAAGGTTCATCTTAATCAATCTGCGCTGGCTGAGGCGGCTACGCTCGCCGGAAGTGTTTTTATATAAGCTCGGATTATAAACAGCTTAATAAAAAATAAAAAATATAAATAAATGAGTGAAATAACATTAAAACCAGGCGATAAAGCCCCTGATTTCAAAGGCGTCGATCAGAACGGTGATGTACTGGCTTTATCAGAATTTAAGGGTAAAAAAATTGTACTCTATTTTTATCCAAAAGACAATACACCTGGTTGTACCGCACAGGCCTGTAATCTTAGGGATAATTATGATGAATTGATCAAGGAGGGTTATCAAGTGCTTGGGGTAAGTGGTGACAGTATTAAAAGTCACAAGAAATTCGAAGAAAAATTTGATTTACCATTTCCTCTCATTGCCGATGAGGATAAGGTGATCCTGAACGCTTACGGCGTATGGGGCCCGAAAAAATTTATGGGACGCTCTTTTATTGGGGTGCATCGTACTACTTTTTTAATTGATGAAAAAGGCATTATCCGGGCCATTATTGAAAAGCCCGACACCAAAAACCACACCGAGCAGGTGCTGGAAACCTGGGCTGGGATTAAATAGATTTATGTGGCCTACTTCCCTGTGATCCTTTGGTCCGCCCAAAAACTAAATATGGTCTTATTCAAGGGCCATGTTTAGTTTTTGGACGGATTTTGGGAAAGTGCTAACCTATAAATCTATGATTAATTGATTGTCAGTCGGTTAATTTAAATTTGGACATGCGCTTTAATTGTTTGGGCTAATATCTTCAAAAAGCGTCTGTCCGTCGGGGGCCTGCAGTGCCAATTTTGAACGAGAAGCGATAGCTTGGGTCTCTTTATACCAATTTGCCAGTTTCGATTAAATAGCCAAAATAACTCAGAAACAATCTGTGGTTTTCCAATTAATTATACCCTAATTTAGTCGTTCCAAAGAAAATTTTTAGGAGGAGGCAACCTTTTTGCAATTTTGGTTGTTTATATAAGAGATAGTTAATTAATCATAAGCAAATAATATTAATATTTATTGCTACCCAAGATGGAAAATAATTTGGCGGTCATTTTGAGTGGCTGTAAGCAGGGTGTTCCAGCTTGGCAGAGGATACTGTACGAAAAATATTATGGGTTTGTATTCAGTATATCTTTTCGATATGGTGCTTCCAGGGAAGATGCAACTGAGATTTTGAATGATAGCTTCGTAAAAGTGTTTCGTGGTATTGTAACTTTTGAATTCCCTGATCAGGAACATGCTTTGGCAGCAGGATTTATGAGCTGGCTGAAAAAAATTGTAATACATACTGGCATCAATCATTGTAAGTCTAAGGCAAACAATTTTGACTGGCTGCAACATGAAGAAGCGGTGGAAGGCCCTGTTGAATACGATCATGATGAACCCATTCAGAAGATGTCCTACGAAGAATTGATGAAGTTGATACAGCGTTTGAGTCCGGCTTATAGGAGTGTATTCAGTCTATTCGTATTAGATGGGCATTCACATAAAGAAATTGCAAATTTGATAGGTATTTCTGAAGGGGCTTCAAAATCCAATTTGCTCAAAGCCAGAAAGCAATTGCGGAAAATGTTACAATTAATTCAAGCCCAAGAAAGATCGAACTATGAATGATGAGCAATTAGACCGGCTTTTTCAAGAGGCTGAACAACAATTTGAACCACCAACTGCTCCTAAGGGAAGCTGGGAATTATTTTTCAAAAATCATTTGGAATATATAGCTCAGCGTAATGACTTTAGAAAGGAGGTAGTGCCTGAAAATAAGAAACAGTGGTTTTGGTTTTTCAATGGATTTAGAGGGAAATTGGCATATAGTTTAATGGCGCTTGGGGTGCTTCTATTGGCTGGTTTTGGAATTTATATGTATAAATTCAGTGGACAGCCGTTACAGCATTCGAGAAATGGTAATCCGGTCGTTCAAAGTAATAACGCAAACACAGGGGTGCAGCCTGAGGGAAGATCCGTTACAGGGAATTTGGAGGATAAGCACAATTTGATTGAACCCGTAACTAAGGCTAAGGAACGCCCATCAATAGGAATCGCTGAAATTATGGGAAAGGCGGGCAGTGGAGCGAAGACAGTTGATCTGGAAAGGCAATTCTTAGAAAACAGGGCAAATATGAACCGGACTATGCATTTAATTGTGCAAAGCAGCCTGGAAAGAGAAAGGAAATACAACAGAAAAATTGCATTGGTGGCGCTTAAAAGATTAACACCCTCATTAAGTATTAACCCCACTAAAGACCGGGTCGCAGTAAATAATAATTATCCCCGGCAGCAGTTAAATCATACTGGTGAAAATGGTAAAGTGCAGATACAGAAATTCGATAATAGAAAACCTATGGAGTCAACAGTTGCAAAAACACGTTCCGCGCCTGATAGGTCCCTACAGGACTGGACCGAAATGTCGGATGCGCGTGAGGGGCAAAGTCACACATGGCAAATTGGTTTACTGGCTGGTCCCAATCTTTCCACCGTTAATGGCAGCATGGATGAATACGCAGGTGTAAATTTGGGGCTGGTTGTTAGAAAGAAAATAACCAAATCGAGGTTTTCCGTTGAAACCGGATTCCAGGTTGAAAATCTAAAATATAATCTGGATACAAAAGGCTCGAAAAGTAAGGGAAGCGGTAATACTTCTGTCATCGGAAAATGCCTCATGTTGGACATCCCTTTGAACCTTCGGATTGATCTGGTGCAAAGTAAAAATGGTAGGGCTTTTGTGAGCACCGGTGTCTCAGGTATGATGATGACCAATGAAAGATATGTTTACGTAAATAATAACAACACCAGTAATAATACATATAATTATAGTCAATCACAGCAAACACAGCAAACGGCAGGGAGT
>DATJDF010000467.1:0-4485 GCA_035497555.1 Arachidicoccus sp.
AATGGGGCCGATTTGATATAGATGACAGAAGTTCCGGGCAATTTAACCTGGTATTTCTGCCAAAAAATTTCCAGAAATTATATCTGAAGTCCCCTGTAACAGAGCTGCTGGAGTTCTATTATCCTGAGGATTGGTTTGAAACATTTGTAAAAGATTACAGTCATCTGAAAGATTTTATGCTTAAAGTGCATCGGAAATCCCCGGTATGTTATCATCCACAATCCATATTTGGTTCACCTGGTCAACAATTTTCCCAGCTGTATTTACAGCGCCTTCTAACAGAGGATAAAAATGTCTTGGAGTTGAATGATTCCCTATTGAAAATATATACAGGTGATAGTTTACAGGAACTATTACATCCTTCAGATATGGATTTTAAGTTTGAAGAAACGGTGGAGATGGCACGCATATTATTTAGTATTCATCGCTTCTATATGGTCAGCGATATTTGTAAAAAGGAGGTGCGCAGCTCTTTTTTGCAGAAAAAAAGATTCGACAAGGCCTTTAGGCAAACCTGGGACTGCTCGGCAGAGGAATACCTTGCTTCCATGAAAATTCAAATGGCCAGAAAATTGCTGGATGAAGGACTTACCGTTCCACAAATTACGAAGCGACTGGGGTTTGAAGATGACGTCTATTTCATTGACGCATTTGAAAAATTTCACGGAATTAAACCAGAAATTTATGTGGAAAAATTTGAAGGAGAAGGATGGTAATAAGCTGCCAATGCAGATGCTTTATGGAGCCGGCCTTTGATTTGTATTTATTACTGCAATAGGAAGCTCAGAAAATGGATAATAATGAGCAGGCAGGCAGCTGGATTGTAGAGCATTAAACTCAATAATTGGCATCTGCAGAGGACTCCAGGGGTGGCGGCGTAGTTCTGAGAAATTCTGAAGGCGTATAGTTGGTCAGAGATTTAAAATCCTTGATCAGGTGCATCTGGTCAAAATACCCCATTTTATGCGCAATATCAGTCCAGCTGAACTGTGGGTTATAGAGCTTCATGCCAAGCGATTTACTGAAACGTAGTACTCTTTGGAATTGCTTGGGCCCCATGCCGACCTGCTGGTGAAAATTACGTTCAAAAGTCTTGAGTGACATATTGGCCTGATAGGCCATCCTTTCAATGGAAGGGGTGTGAATGCTATGCTGTAAATTCCCGGTAATACCAAGTAACGTAGGCTTCCTTTTTTTTAATAATTGCTGATTCGCTTTGTCTACCAGGAAACGCGCCGTTAAATCAATCATTTCAAAAGGTGATTCAAGTTCATGCAATTGTTCCTGTAATTGAACGAACAGATTTGAAAACAGGTCAGTGACCCTACCAAGAATGTCGGTAATTAATGCGGGCGGAATGCCAAATAGCTGGAAGAAGCCAGTCGGATGAAACTGCATGGAAATAAACCGGATATGGCCTTTGTATACTGCTGTTCCCTTCATAGTGCTGTGCAAACCTGAAAAAGTCATGTCTGGATGATCGCTTCGGTCTAAAGAGACTTGCTTAATACCTGGCAAGGGTATAAAATTATCGACCTTGCTATTGATCATAAGGGCAATATAGATCTCATAATGAGGATGGATAGGTTTATAAAATGACTCAGTACCCGTATTAAATTCTCGGTAAGCAATACAGCGTACATAATCCTTTAAAAGACCCTGAGGGTATATTGCATAAGTCGATACCATATAGCTTGTTTCGGTTGTGCACTTGCAAATTACAACATTTTACGCTGCCAATTGCCTATCCTACCCCTTAATGTCCTTAAAAATGGCGCTAATACTTTAACCCGGACGCTTTTATTGAGGCAAAATACCGAGAATGTCCATTTTTTACTATTTATCGCCGGTCCCTGCTGCTAATTTTACACCAATTAACTGATTATAAATATAATAAAGGTAAACACCATGAGCAAGTTACTGTCTTTGTTATTGCTTTTCATTGTATATGCTGTCGGGGGCTGGGCGCAAGTCGATACGAGCCTTGATGCACTCTTACAAAAGGAAAATGACACAAGTGAGGATGCTGTACAGGTTAAACTTTTGCGGGATATAGGATTTGCCTATAGCAGGACTTCCACTGAGAAGGCAGGTGTCTATTACCAAAAGGCCATACGCCTTGGCACCCGCATTGGAGAGCTTCGGTATACTGGGAGTACCTATACTCAGCTGGCGATACTCATGGCGAATCTGAGTAAAGAAGACAGTGCAACCTATTACCTGAAAAAATCCATGGCTATAGCCAGGATACTCGGTGTGCCCAAAGATCTGGCCGGTTACTATCAGGGTGAAGGACTGGTCCGTAAAAAATTTGGCAATAACGTTCTTGCACTTGAAAGCTTTAATAAGGAACTGGGATATCTTAATGCATCCCCTGATGAGGTAGTGCCTAAAGCAGGAACTTTTATGAATCTTGCAGGTTGCTACATGAATATGGGCCGGTTTCAGCGGGCGGTGGAAATGTATTTACAGGCATTGAGCCTTTTTGAATCCGCGGGTAATCAACGCGGTATTGCCTATTGCCATAATAATATCGGAACTATTTATGTTGAACTAAAACAAAATGGACGGGCCATTTATCATCTGAATAAATCGCTGGCATTAAAACAGCGACTCAGTGACAGCCGCGGACTGATGAGTACCCATCTTATGCTCGGACGGGTTTTGACGTCACAGGGGCAATACAAAGAAGCCTTGCTGGAGCTCCATAAAGGACTTGAATTAGCCAAAAGTCTTGCTTCCAGGGTCAATATATATAAAAGCTATTGGTTGAATGCCCGGGCCTTTAAAAGGCTAAATGATACCCCTGCTGTCCGGCAAAATTATACAAAGGCATTATCGTATGCTACAACGGATGCGGACCGAACCTTACTTCGTCAGGAATTGCAGGCTTATCTGGGTAAAAATAGAAATGCTGCTTTAGCGGACCCTACCGGTATCGCTAAAAGCGCGCTGTTGGTAGGATTAAAAGAAAAACTGCAGGTAGCCAAAAACACCCAGGACAGTATGGCAATGTTTACAATATATAAGCAGTTGGCAATTCATAGTGCAGGTACCGGAGCATTTGAAACGGCCTATCAATATTTAATAAGGTACGAGGACTTGCAAAGTAATATGTATGGGCCCAGCGTTTCATTAAAGGTTCGCCAGATTGAAAATGATTTTGAAATAAAAAAGCGCGAACAGCAGATTTTACTGCTTCGCAAAACCAAAGAACTCAATGAAAGCAGGTTACAGAAGCAGCATCTTTGGCTAAGCAGCACCGCCGTTTTTATTTTATTTAGTATAATTATCACGGGACTATTGATAAACCGCTACCGGATCCTGCAGCGTACAAAGCGGTTACAGGAAATGGAGAAAATGCGTAGAAATATTGCCAGAGACCTGCATGACGA
Source organism: Arachidicoccus sp. (assembly GCA_035497555.1). Lineage (GTDB taxonomy): Bacteria > Bacteroidota > Bacteroidia > Chitinophagales > Chitinophagaceae > Arachidicoccus. The sequence continues at coordinate 3,396 of DATJDF010000467.1, forward strand.
AATCGGCTCTACCCTATCCAGTATCCAGATCATGAGTAATATCGCGCTGAGAGGGCCGCAGCAAGCTGATCCAGCGTCGCAGGCGACATTGGCAAAAATTGCCCGGATGTCCAGTCATATATCAGAAAATATGCGGGAAATCGTATGGGCTATAAATCCCTGTAATGATAATCTGGGCCAGACGATAACGCATATGCGGGAACTGGCCGCTCAGCTGTTGGAAAATGACGGAATTGAACTGAGTTTTAAGACGGTTATACAAACACCGCAGAAAGTACTGATGCCGGCCATCCGGAAAAATTTACTGATGATTTTCAAGGAGGCGCTGAATAACGCCCGCAAATACAGTAGTTGCAAAAATATTGAAGTTGTTCTGACGCAGACAGGAGAGCAATTACAGTTACAGATTGAAGATTACGGGATTGGCTTTGATATGGATCAGGCTGTTTTCGGCAATGGGTTGCACAATATGCAGGAGAGAGCCAAAAGTGTTGCGGGTTCCATTGATATATCCTCTGCACTGAATCAGGGAACCCTGATCCGGCTTTGTGTGCCTCTCCCATAAATACGGGATTGTACGAGTGGACAAAGTCATCGATTTTTGTCTGCAAATCCCCATTCAACCCTATTGCTGAGTGGTTAAAACAAACAAATTACATGAAAACAACCATAACCCCGGCAAACGACAAACCGGTCACCCTACTGCTTTATGAAGACAATAAAGAGCTAAGGGAAAACCTCGTCGGTCTGATCAGCCTCTATCCTGAATTTGAATTACTGGCTTCATTTGAAAATTGCTTAGATATTGAAGGTCATGTTAAAGGTTATGAGCCAGATGTGCTTTTGATGGACATAGAAATGCCACTCGTAGACGGTATTAAAGGTGTTCAGATCGTACGGCAGTTTAATGAGATGCTACCGATAATAATGCTCACTGTCTTTGAGGATAATAAACATGTCCTGGAGGCCATTATTGCTGGTGCTACAGGTTATATCCTTAAACAATACATGGTGACCCATCTGGCAAGTGCCATTCAGGAAGCCTTGCGAGGCGGTGCGCCGATGTCACCGGTGATTGCCCGTATGGTGC
>DATJDF010000468.1:0-4950 GCA_035497555.1 Arachidicoccus sp.
AACCTCCTCCTTGAGATCTAATTCTGACAGTGACTCTGCAAAATCGAAACGACCGGACTCTTCTATTTCTTTAATTTTCGATGCATGTGTCGCAACGGCCGGGTCCTTGTCTACTGCGTAGTAGTTTGCATTAAAGTGGCCCTTGTTTAGACGGCGCCAGTATGCAAAACCGCCGCAGCCAATATCTAATACTGCCTTCGTTTTGTCGAGCTGATCGATAATAAAATTCATCCGGATCAATTGGGTCCCCCATTGCCCCAAGTCAGCCTTAATGCCCTCATTTGCTAAATATTGTTCCATGATGGGTTTAAGTGCCAGAAATTGCTGCTGGCTCTTAATAGTTTTCTTGATGAACAGATAGAAAACAAAATAAGGCACATGCGCCAGGTTGGTTAATATACGCAGGTATTTATGCGCAAAATCATCATCAATGAATAGAAAAGCGCCATACCAGTTGGTCATATGTGTAAAGAGCGCCACAAGGTTTAAAAGATTGAATGCAGTGAATACTGAATTTGCCTGGATTACCAAACAGTAATTTTTGCCAACAACTGGTTCAATGGTAATGCCTTCAAAGTATTTACTCAGCAAAAACTGCCCGCCTTTATACCACCCGGAATCAATATAGCATCTTGACACTTCTATCTGACATGGTTGAGTGTCCAGTTCCAGTTGGGTTTTATTGAGCCAGGGAAGTGACTGCGCTTCAAAAACCTGTTTTTCTTTTAATATATGACCAAAGAGCTCAGTAGAGATATTTAGGATCGCCATCGGAGAACAAAAACTTTGAAAATCAAGCTGGTTTCCCATCTCAGGTGCATAACTGTTTTTTGTATCCTGGTAGAGCACATCATACTGATAGGGAGAGACCGCATTGCCGACAATGATCCCGCTTTTTAAGGGCTTGAAGTAGAGCCCTGCGTCAGTAGTAGGGTTTTTGAACAAAATGGCCAGCAAAAATTCGTTGGCACTTTTTATTTTCAGTATCATGACTTTATTATTTATAGACCAAAGTTGGCAGGTTATAATGCAGCCTATCTGCGTAGTGCATTTTATTTTGCATTTTTCCCGACTTTTTTTTGATAACTAATACCCGTCGGAGGGACGGTACTGGCGGATAGCCCTTCAATATCCATCTGCTTGTGTACTTACTTTATTTATGCTATTTTTAATCTTTTAAAAAAACAATTGTGTTAATATGTCCCTTAACAAACTTGCCTTAATCAGATTTAAGATCCTGGATGACTGTCTTGCCAACCGTTTACGTAGATGGACCTTGGATGACTTGGTCCTCAAAGTATCGGATGTATTACTGGATAGAGAAGGAGTGGCAACGGGAATCAGCAAAAGGACGATCCAAAGTGATCTGCAAATAATGCGTTCCGATAAATTAGGCTATAATGCGCCCATTGAAGTAATAGAGCGTAAATATTACAGGTATAGCGACCCCGGCTTTACCATAAACCGAGCTCCCTTAAATGCAAAAGATATTATACTTTTTAAAGAAGCCATTGAGCTGCTGAAACAATTAAACGGGTTTCAGCAGCTGGAGGATCTGACAGAGATGATTGCCAGGTTGGAAAATAATCTGCATACTGGCATTCAACAACAACCGGGATATATCCAGTTCGAACATAATCACCTGCTGCGGGGATTAAATTATATTCAGCCACTTTATCAGTCCATAAAAAATGCGACCGCTATACAGGTAGAATACCGTTCATTTAAGGCAAAAACTGCCCATCTGGCGATTTATTACCCTTATCTGCTAAAGGAGTTCCGTAACCGATGGTTCCTTATTTGCCGATGCAAGGATGGGCAAGGATTGCTCAATTTGGCTCTGGACCGGATGCTTGACGTAAGTGTTGTTCCTTCTGAGCCATTCGTTCCCTATCAGGGCATTGCCTTCGAGACCTATTATAATGACCTGATCGGCGTCACTAAAAGTCCAAAAGACAGAGCCCGTAAGGTTATTTTGGAAATTGCCCGTCGCCATGCACCATATATTATGACGAAGCCGTTGCACAGCTCACAAATCGTATTGGAAGGAAATGGGGAATGGATAAGGATCCGTATAGATGTTGTCCTGAATTTTGAATTAGAACGAGAGATTCTAAGTTTTGGTGCAGGTCTCAGAGTGATTTACCCTCGAGACCTTGCAGCCAGGATTAAAAAAGAAGTTGATGCTTCAGCGGCAATGTATGAAGTTCCTGTAAAAGGGTCGTAATGAATAAGTTATTAATTGGTATGTTCTGGCAGCGATAGGAAAGCATCCAGCCGTTATTATTGTTATACATAAGCCTGTATATTTTATATATTAAATAATAGGCATATTTTATTTATTTTATTTTCTTTTTAAAAATATTGACGGGAAAAATAAAATTTATCAAATAAGTCCCTATCTTAGTTGCGTAAACGTTTGCATAAAGTGAATAAGAAAATAACCATCACCGATTTAGCCGAAGTTCTGGGTACAACGCCAGGAACAGTTTCCCGTGCCCTGAATAATCATCCGGCAATCAGTGAACCTATGAAAAAGAAGGTACATGCCCTGGCGGACAAAATGCATTATAAACGTAATCAGATTGCTTCTTCCTTAAGGTTGGGCAAATCTTATACGATTGGTGTTGTGATCCCGAGTGCCGATATCAATTTTTTCGGATCGGTTGTACATGGGATTGAAAGTGTTGCCAATGAAAATGGCTACCGGACGCTGCTCTATCAAACCAATGAAAGTCATAAATCAGAAATCCAGGGGCTGGAAGCTTTACTCTCCGCCCATGTGGATGGTATATTGGTTTCCATTGCCAAGGACACGAAAGATTACAGTCATTTTACCAGTGCAAAGGAGATTGGAATGCCGCTGGTCTTTTTTGACCGGGCTAAAGAAGGACTGGATATCTCCTCTGTTGTAATAGATGACTATAATGGTGCCTTTCTGGCGACAGAGCATTTAATCCAGCAAGGTTATGAAAAAGTGGCCCACATCGCAGGGCAGCAACATATTAAGGCATTTAATGACCGGTTTAATGGTTATAAAGCTGCGCTCAAAAAATACCATTTGCCCTTTAAAAAGCAATGGATTTATGCAGGTGATGTTTCCATAAAGGCCGGCAGAGAAGCGATTAATTACTTTTTCGGGCTAAAAGAGGTCCCTGATGCCGTATTCACCGTGGAAGACTATTCTGCACTGGGTGCTTTAAAAGAGCTGAAGAATAAAAAAATTGCTGTTCCCAAGGATTTTGGCGTTTTTGGTTTTGCCAATGAACTCTTTGCGGAGCATCTCACCCCAAGTCTATCCTCTGTTGACCAACAGACAGTTCTTATGGGAAAGGAGGCAATGAGCCTGCTGCTATCGATCATTGATGCTAAAAAGCAACAACCTGCCTGCAAAAGCATTATCCTGAACCCACAGATTATTAAAAGAGAATCCTCACAAAGAATCCAATAAATTATAAAGTATACAAGAAAAATGAATCCAATCATTTCAAGCATTAAAACTAAATTCAAATCAATTTTTGACCAGGAACCCCTGATTATACGTGCCCCCGGCAGGGTTAACCTGATTGGCGAACATACAGATTATAATAACGGTTTTGTGCTCCCAGCCGCTATTGATAAAGCCATTTACTTAGCGATGTCTAAGCGTACAGATGAGAAAATTGAACTTGTTTCCGTTGATTTAAACGAAAATTATTCAGGAAGCACAGATCAGGTCGTCCGGGGTAACCAGGGCTGGACCTTATATATTTTGGGTGTTGTTGATGAGCTCCAAAAAGCGGGTCATCAGATCGGTGGATTCAATTGCGTATTTAGCGGAGATATTCCTCTCGGTGCCGGGCTTTCTTCCTCAGCGGCACTTGAATGTGGAGTGGCCTATGGACTCAATGAATTATTTGATCTTAAGATAGAAAAAGTAGCACTGGCTAAACTCTCACAGAAAGCAGAAAATGAATTTGTTGGGGTAAAATGCGGGATTATGGATCAGTTTGCCTCTATGATGGGAAAGAAAAATGCCGTCATACAGCTGGATTGTCAAAGCCTGGAATATGAATATAATCCACTGGAAATGGATGGGATTGAAATTGTATTATTTGACTCAAATGTTTCTCATTCACTGGCTTCTTCAGAATATAATACCCGCCGTGCCCAGTGTGAAACCGGAGTGGCACTGGTACAGCAGAAATATACAGAAGTTAAGTCACTCAGGGATGTAACACAGCAGATGCTTGATGAGGTGGTAAAAAATGCAGATCCACTGGTGTATCGCCGCTGCACATTTGTTGTGCAGGAGAATACCCGGTTATTGGAGGGGTGCGAAGACCTGAAACGCGGTGATGTGGCTGCGTTTGGTCAAAAGATGTTTGCTACGCATAATGGCCTCAGCAAAAATTATGAGGTCAGTTGTAAGGAGCTGGATTTTCTGATTGAGTGCGTTAAAGGACATCCGGATGTCCTTGGTGCCAGAATGATGGGTGGCGGTTTTGGAGGTTGTACGATTAATCTGGTACGCCATGCAGCTGTTGAAAAACTAGTGGCGGAAGTTGCTCAAAAATACCAACAGCACATGGACAAAACCCTTAAAACTTATGTCGCTCAGACTGCAGATGGGGTGTCCGTTGAAAATGCATAATCATCTTATTATATAACATCTTGAAGCATATTGGAACTTAGCACAAAATAGAATCTACAGACTGACAGGCAAAGGACTTTTGAACAAATGAATCAAAACAAAACAAAAAAATGAAATTAGATCTGAATCTGATTGATTACCTGGTAATCTTTACCTACTTCATTTTTGTTATCGGTATCGGATATGTACTGAAACGCAAAATGAAAACCACAAATGATTTTCTAATGAGCGGCCGTTCCATTCCTATGTGGGTAGCGAGCCTTGCATTTATCTCTGCAAATCTTGGGGCCCAGGAAGTGCTGGGCATGGCTGCTTCG
>DATJDF010000469.1:0-9245 GCA_035497555.1 Arachidicoccus sp.
ATATCACTGGCGATAGTGTTGTAAATGCGGATGATAGAATGGTGATCGGCAATCCAATTCCACGGTTGACTTATGGCCTGATGCTTTCTGCTTCTTATAAAAATATCGACTTAAGTGTCTTTTTACAAGGTGTGGGTAAAAGAGACGTGATTTTGACCAATGAAGCTGCATGGGCACTTTACAATAATAATAATATACAGCAGTGGCAACTGGACTATTGGACGCCGGAGAATACCGACGCAAAAAACCCAAGAATCATTTCTGCATCAACACATAATAATTTCCAAAATACAGACTTCTGGGTGTATAATGCTGGTTATTTAAGGATAAAAACTTTACAATTGGGCTACACTTTCCCGGAAAAATTGTTTCATAAGGCTGGCATTAGCAAATTTAGGTTATATGCAACGGCAGATAATCTACTGACCTTTGATAAAATGCCTCCAGGTTGGGATCCTGAGCGTCCAAATGGAGATTCTGGCCCTTATCCTATAGCCCGGACCTATATTTTAGGTGTAACCCTTTCCTTCTAATTTCCCTACCTGATACCTGATACCGGTTGTCGATACCGGAAGTGAACACAATGAATTTTCAACTTATCAAAATAATAGAAATGAAATCACAATTTATTATATGTTTGGTAGCACTCTGCCAGCTCGCACTATTTCAAAGCTGTCAAAAAGGGTTTTTAGACAAAGAACCTTCCGACCAACCGTCCGGTGCATCCTTTTTTGCAAATGAAAATGATCTTAAATTGGCCATTAATGGTGCCTATACGGGTCTTTATTGGGAATCGGCCAGGGTACCTTATCCGATGTGGCTGGAGTCTTCCACAGATTATAGCTTTGATCGGGGGGATTATGGCGGCATGCTGACTGCGCAGTCAGGCCAGTACGGTACAGAAACCACTGTTTTTTATTCCATATGGTCTTCACTATATACAAAAATTGCCAGCTGTAATAATATTCTTACGAATATGCACCTCGCAAAGGAAGTATCCAATGAAAACGTATATAATCAGGTAGAGGGACAGGCTTTGTTCCTGCGCGCCTTTTTTTACCATTACTTGATTAATTTGTATGGCGACGTCCCCTTTGTCACTAAATCCATCTCACTGGAGGAAGGGAAAAGTCTTACCCGAGCACCCAGAGCAGAAATCGCGACCCAGTTATTAGCGGATCTAAAAACAGCAGCTGATAAATTGCCGCTGCAGTGGACAGGCGGTGATTTAGGAAGAATTACAAAAGGGGCGGCCTTAGCCCTAAGGGCAAGAATCGCCCTGCTGGAAGGCAATTATCAGGTGGCAGCGGAAGCTGCCAAAGCAGTCATGGATCTGAATGTGTATGAACTATATAATGATTACCATAAGCTTTTTCAGCTGTCAGGTGAGAATTCCAAAGAAGCCATTTTTTCTTTACCCTATTTAAGAGGTACAGCGACCAGTGGTATTCCCCAGTATATTGGCATCCGTTCGACGCAGTGCTGGTCTATTTATGTCCCGTCGCAAAACCTGGTTAATTATTATGAGTGCACCGATGGTAAGTCGATTGACAAATCGCCTCTGTACGATCCCACAAATCCCTATGAAGGCAGAGATCCCCGCCTTAAGGCCTCAATATTGACGCCTGGTCAATGGATGGGCGGCTTTCAATTTGAAACGCATCCCGACAGTACGAAGACATCCAGAATACTGAATGGTAAAATCACGCGTGTTGCGAACCAGGAGGTGACCAATCCTTTTGCTACATTCACTGGGTATGTTTGGAAAAAATACTTGGATTCCCTTGAAGTTCCAACGTATAACACTCAATCTGAACTCAGTTTTATGTTCATCAGGTATGCGGAGGTATTACTAACCTATGCAGAAGCAAAGATTGAACTCGGGCAAATTGACCAAAGCGTAATAGATGCTATAAATAAAGTCAGAACAAGGCCATCTGTAACAATGCCTGCCGTAACCATGACGACTGCAGCTGAGCTGCGAAAAGTGGTTCGCTATGAGCGGACTGTGGAACTGGCCATGGAGGGACACCGGCTTTTTGATATCAGAAGATGGAAATACGCGGAGCATGTGATGGCTGGGAATATTTTAGGCAGAAGGAAGATTGCATTTTATCAACACCCTGTTGTGCCTACTATTGATGAATATGGGCAAAGTCACTATCCAAACGAAGCTGACCTTTTTAATATAATTGGCGTAAATACCTTTGACGTTAAGAAAGATTATTATTGGCCGATTCCACAAAAGGAGCGGGATTTAAATAACCTACTCTCGCAAAACCCGGGCTATTAAGAGACAAAAATGAAAAGACAAATAAGAATATGAAACAAATTTTAAAGATAATTATCATTTTAGCCTTTTTGCCTGTTCAGTTTACTTTTGCCAGGAGCCTGGAAGCGGGAGCGGGGGATACGCTTGTTTTATCCAGTAAGGGCGGCACGTATATAGGCATCATGGAATTGGAATTGGCAACACTAGGCGACTGGAAAGTGGAAGGTTTTGATCTTGCAATGCAAAAAATTGCCATTGCAGGCGTCTTTTCCAAAATACCTACGGGGCTTAAACCAGCCTCTATTCCAGTCATCGTTCAAAAGGAGGGGTATTTTAGTCTCTGGGTAAGCTCATTAGACCTGCCGGACAATCAGCCAGGTACCCGGTTTTTTTATGTACGTGTGAATGGAAAAGTCATCCCGAAGAAGTTCGGGGTGCATCATCAAAAAGGTTTTAAATGGGAGCTGGCGGAAAAGTTGTTGCTAAAAAAAGGACCGCAACTTATCGAGCTGATTGATTCATCTGCTTTTTATGCCCGTACAGAAGGGATCTATATAACGCCTGAGCAGGACCTGACTTCAGAAATTATTGCCCAAAGGGTACAAAAGCTTACTGCGTCCTACATCCCGGCAAAATTGCCGGATCCAATTGCGGCTTCCGATAAAGCTGTTACCGTTACAGGCCGAACAGCACAGCTTAAGAATAGTCAATTATCGATCGATTTTTTCGAATTACGTGAGCCTGTAACTAGAACTGGAGCTGGAGCCGCAAGATCCATTATTGAAAATGAGATCAAGCTAAAGGGCAAGATCGTTAAATCCAGGAGGTCCTCACTGGCTTTGGTGCTGCTCAAGTCTCAATCTGGCAGAATGTATTACCACGAAGGGTTTCCAATTTTTCAAAATAGACTTCTAACGCCTGATGGACAGTTAGCCTACGCGACAAGTTCCAATCCCTATGATGCCTTTAACTCAGCGTGGCTAATACCGGAAAAGTTCGAAAAAGTTTCGCCAGATATTATAAAAGTAAGTTATCAATCCAAGGAAATTTCAGTGGACGCTTTTTGGGAATTAAAGCCTGATTTTAAGGAGCCTAAAATACGCCTTGTCATGAAATCAAAGATAGCTGGTACCTACAGCCTGATCATACCAGGCTACGAATCGTTTGATGATCAGCAGTACAGCTTTGCCTTAGCGCCAATGCGCGTAACCAATAAGAAAGTACATCCTGAGCCGGTTGTTTACACGGAGCAATACCTCTTTACACCCATGGTTTCCGTTACCTCCTCCAAAAGGGTGGGAGCATCTATTGGATCAAATGTTACTACAGGTTATGTAATCGATCCTTCCATGCTCGAATTTAAATGGACCTATAAAGAAAACAATGCATTCGGTATGATGCTTAGAGACCGAAATCATAAGGTGTCGCCCGCTATTCTGGCGCCATTTCCTGGAAGCCCGGGAACTGTATTCAAGGCCGGTCAAGAGCAGTCTATCATTTACAGGCCTATTTTCAGTACCGAAGGCTGGTATAGCAGCTATCAGCACGTCGTCAAGGATATTTTTAAGTTAAGAGATTATAGACAGAATTATTACTCGACGCTTAATGATGCGATTTTTGAAACGACCAAATTAATGATGGATGACAATTTCGGTGGCTGGGACAGTGTGGGCAAGGCACAATGGAATATGGAAGGCCGGAGTTTTACCTCCAATGCGAATCCAGCCCAGGCTCTACAATCTTATCTTTTAACCGAAGATGATGGGATGCTGACCAAAAGGGCCATTCCTACACTCGCTAATTTATTGACAAGAGGCGGCATTCATTTTAAATGGAATGACCTCAGAGGCGGCGCTAATTATTTTGGATCTAAAACCAGTCTTCCCAGACCTATTGGCAGACCTATTAATGGCTACAATGCATCGGTGTTTCTAGGCCTTTTTGCGGCCAGTCAGGGCCGTACGCCCTATCTTAAAGAGATAGCGCAGCAGAAGGCAAAAAGTCCTGTGGTAAATACCTATGGTAGTATTCCTCCCTTTATAAATATGGTTACGTCCTTTAAGTTAACTGGTGATTCGTCTTTTTTCAGAAAAGCCGATTCAGCAGCCAGGAAGTATGTGCGTGATGTTGTCTATAGTAAGTCTTTAGAGCCTGTTGATTATTCGGCATTTTCTTATATCAGTTATGTACCTAACCTGGCTTCTATTATGGATATGTATGCACTCACTAAGGACAGCTTTTATTTAAAGGCTGCTGAAGAAACTGGAAGACTCCTGCTGACGCAGCTTTGGGTACCTGGTTTAACGCCAGCTTATACACCGGACAGTCTCTTAATCAGTGCTGACGAAATCAGGTCAAGGCCTTTTAATGAAGGGTATGATTTTTTCTGGCATGGTGATTCTGTATGGAGACTGGGGAGCCGAAAGGGCGTTAAAGGGCCACCAGAAAATCTATCAACCCTTCGCGACGAAACTGTTCCCACTTGGGTACCGTCAAGGGTCGGTTTAGGCCTGGAACAACCGTCTACTTTTTACAGCGATTCCAAAAATATGATAATGTCCAGTTGGGCAGGCGACTTAATGAAATTATCTGGACTTACCGGTGATACACTTTTTGCTATTGCTGCGCGTAATGCCATCATCGGACGGTTTAGTAATTACCCAGGCTATTATCAAAATAGGTTTATTACCATTCAGCAGAAGCCTGAATATCCTTATGTAGGTCCGGATATGTCTTCTATATACTGGCATCATATTGCGCCTTTTCTGGCACAGCTGGAAGATTTTCTGTTTGCTCAGGCCCAGGTTTGGTCAAAGCAACAGGTCATATTTCCCTCCTTTCGGCAACAAGGATACGCCTATTTTAATGCGAACCAATATGGGCACAAAAGCGGCCGTTTTTTCAATGAAACGGACATGTGGCCATGGCTAAGAAAAGATATCGTCAAAACTTCCAATCGACAAATAGACTGGCTGGCCGCCAGGAAGGACGGCGTCGTAGGCATTGCATTTATGAACGAGTCTGCAGATCCTGTGAAGGCCACTGTAAGCCTTGGGGCTGCTTTGGGTACAGCCTTTACAGGAAACGCTACCTTAAGCAATGTAGATGGCACGACTAAGAAAGTTTTCGTTAATGCTGGAAAGTTCGATATTTCAATTGGAAGCCACGCTTTAATTGGCGTAACAATAAAAACGGACCATGTTAAAAAGCCTGCTTTTGCAAATGTTAATTACGCTTCTAAAATGATGCCGAATACGGTGAGCTCAACGGTCGCCGACCATGGAGATGGCAAAGGGATTATTTTGCAAATCGACCCTGAAAAGTATTTTGCCTATATCTATTTGACCGAAATGCCTGATCAGTTAAATGCGGCGGTACTTAATTTTAAAGTAGGTGACGGGAAATGGCAGCAGAGGCGTACCACCCAATACCCATTTGAATTTATCATTGAAGTAGACGCTGCAAAAGAGCCGTTTGAATACTATGTTGAATTGCATAATAAGCGTGGTAGCACTCAGAAAACGCCGAATAAGATTTTAAAGCCTGTCAATGGAAAATAAATATATTTTAAGTATAAATATTATAGTGCGACTATCACTCTGCTGGGCTGTTGTATTTTCCAGCTATATAACAGGTAGTGCCCAGGTTGTGCATGCTACTGACAAGCTGCATCAGACGGCCGTAGATTATGTAGATCCGCTGATTGGCACTTTTTCTACGACCGCGCTTTCGGCGGGCAACACTTATCCGACGATTGGCAGGCCTTTTGGCATGAATACCTGGTCTCCACAAACCGGAGACAATCTTGATCGCGGACTATACACCTATCAATCCAACTTTATTTATGGATTCAGGCAAACGAGACAGGCTAGTTATTGGATCGGGGATTATGGACAGTTTTCATTGATGCCTGTAAACAGTGTGAATCAATTTACGCAGGAAAGTAGAAAAAGCTGGTTTTCTCATAAAGCCGAGACGGTTTCGCCCTATTTTTATAAGGTTTACCTCGGGGATCATCATGCTCATGTTGCTTTGACAGCTACTGAGCGCGCGGCCATTTTTAAGATTGATTTTCACCTGGCCGATAGTGCATTTATTGTTGTAGATGCATTTAACAATGGATCATCTATCAAGATATCTCCTGACGGGAAAACCGTCGAAGGCTTTTCAACTGTCAACCAGGGCGGGGTGCCTGGTAATTTTCGTAATTATTTTGTCATGAAGTTCAGTGAACCTTTTATTTCCGCAGCTACCTGGCTAAATGATAGCCTTTATAAGGGTCAGCTGGAAATAGCTGGTGACCACTCCGGGGCGATTATTGGTTTTGAAAATTCTGATGGTAAGACAATAGAAGTAAAAGTGGCCTCTTCTTTTATCAGCTTCGAGCAGGCCTATATTAATTTAAAAGAACTTGGCAATGATACATTTGAGGCTATAAAGCAAAAGTCAAAAGAGGCGTGGAATCAGCAATTACAAAAGATTTCGATACAAGGCGCAACTACTGTTCAGCTTCGAACCTTTTATAGCGCATTTTACCGTATGCTGATCTTCCCACGCAAATTCTATGAAATAAATAAACAGGGCAATGCTGTTTATTACAGTCCTTTTACCGGTAAAATCCGAAATGGAAAACTGTACGCGGATAATGGGTTTTGGGACACGTATCGAGCCGAGTTCCCGTTTTTGAATCTGTTCTTTCCTGAAATTGTTTCAGAAGTATTAGAAAGTATGGCAAATACTTACAAAGAAAGTGGCTGGCTTCCGGAGTGGTTTAGCCCTGGCCATCGTGATTGCATGATTGGGTCACATTCTGCATCGATTATTGCCGACGCTTACCTGAAAAATATTAAAGTAGCTGGTATTGGGCTGTTGTATAAGGCTTTACTACAGAATACAGTTAAGGCCGGACCGGTAAGTTCCTTGGGGCGGCTGGGCGTTGATTATTATAATAAATTGGGCTATGTCCCTGATGATGTGGGTATTAATCAAAATGTTTCAAGAACGCTTGAGTATGCCTATGACGATTTTGCGGTGTATCAGTTGGCAAAAGCGATGGGCAGGGATAAAGACGAATCTGACGTTTTTCTGAGGCGCAGCAAAAATTATAAAAATTTGTATGACCCATCGACTGGACTTATGCGGCCCAGGGATTCAAGCGGCGCGTTTATGAAAGAATTTGATCCATTTAAATGGGGCGATCATTTTACGGAAGGCAATAGCTGGCAATACAGCTGGTCTGTGGCCCATGATCCGCTCGGGCTTGCCAATCTGATGGGCGGCACAAAAGCCTTTGTGACCAGATTGGACGCTGTATTTTCCTTACCGCCGGTTTTTGACATCAGTTATTATAAGCGGGGCATTATTCATCTTGTCAGGGAAATGCAAGGTGTAGATATGGGTCAATATGCGCATCTTAATGAGCCTATGCATCATGTAGCGTATTTATATAATTATGGCGCACCCTGGAAAGCGCAGTACTGGGTAAGGCAGATTATGGACCGGCTGTATTCCGATGGACCTGATGGCTATCCCGGTGAAGAGGATAACGGTCAGATGTCGGCCTGGTATGTATTTTCCGCGTTGGGATTCTATCCCGTAAATCCCGTAAGTAACCAATATGTTTTTGGTTCGCCTCTTTTTAAAAAGGCGATACTGAGATTAGGGAATGGAAAAATATTGGAGGTTTCGGCACCTGATAACAGTGACAGCAATTATTATATAGAGTCCGTCAAGTTTAATAACTTAAGCCACCGGTTCAACTGGATTGATTTTGGTGATTTGTCAAAAGGTGGAAAATTAATATTTGAAATGGGCAGTGAACCCAATTTTAATAGAGCAGTTGCAGAAAAAGATTTTCCTTTTTCCGTAAGTGCCCTAAAGTAAGTGCCTAAAAAAATGGAAAAACGATGAAACTGAATCTCAATTACCACATTTATCTCAGCTTTAATAACAAATCGGTGCATAATGCGAAAGCAGCCGCGGTACTAATGTGGGTATTGTTATGCTCAATGAGTGCCTTTGGGCAGCGCTCAACATTATCCAAACCCTACGACGTTGTCGTGTATGGCGCTTCTCCTGCTGGCATAACGGCCGCTATCGCCGCTGCCAGAGAAAACCGAAGCGTAATACTACTTGAGCCTGCCGCTTATATCGGCGGTATTATGAGTGACGGCCTGAGTGGTACGGACATCGACAATCACGGCGGGTTCACGAACCATGAGGCAGTAGGTGGGTTAGCCCTGGAATTTTATAAAAGAGTAGCCAGCCGTTACGGCTGGCTCGACTCTTTGAACGACGCCATAGCTAAAGATTTAAAAAAGCCCGCGTTTTGGCGTTATGAGCCCCATATGGCTACCTTAGTTTTTGAAAATTGGTTAAAGGAGCATCAAATAACCGTTCTTAGAAATTTTAAGTTAGTCAGGTCCAGGACTGGTCACGGCGTAATCGTAGAAAATGGCAGGATTCAGTCTATTAGAGATGCAGCTGATCGCCTAATAAAAGGCAAGGTCTTTATCGACGCAACACTTGAAGGGGATTTGCTTGCAGAGGCCGGAGTCAGCATGATTACCGGCCGGGAATCTGGCAGTTTATATGGGGAAGAAATGAACGGAGTAAGACCATTGGACGCTGGGAGTAAACTAAAAATTCAGATTGACCCCTTTATTGTAGAAGGTGATTCGACAAGCGGCTTAATACCGGGAATTACGAAAATTTCTTCCTTACACCCGGGCGAAGCCGATCACCGGTTACAGGCCTATTGTTTTAGGGTCTGTCTTACAAAAGACCCTTCAAATAAGCTAGAGATACCCAGGCCAGCCAATTATAGTCGCGAGCAATATGAAATTTACCTTAGGTATATGGAAAAGGGCGGGAAATTTTATGTACCAGATACTAATATTCCTAACGGGAAAATTGATTTTAACGGAGGCGGAGCGCTTTCTCATAATATCTATGGCGGCCACGACAGCTATCC
>DATJDF010000470.1:0-1522 GCA_035497555.1 Arachidicoccus sp.
CAATATGATCGAGTTGATCCTTGAAAACATTTTCTATGAGCTGGGTAACAATCTGCTGGGAATCTAAGTAGCGCATGCCGCCTAATTCAGCGGAAACGTTCATTTTGGGTAGGGTAACAGAAAACAGGCGTCCCCCGATACGGTGCCCCATTTCAAAAATCTGGGCTTTCTGCTTTTTACCGCCTGCTTCATTTGCCAGGCGATAGGCGGAATAAAGTCCCGAAACACCGGCACCGATGATGGCTACATCCAGCTCCAGACCGTCCTGGTAACCTGAATTCAGCTGTATGTCTTTTACATTTGTGGTTTCCATAAAATAATATGATTGTGATGATTTAAAAAAGATCAATTTAGATTTATACTAATGAAGTAAAATACTTGTACCCTAATTGGAAGGGCTCTATATTATAGGGCGTTTTCCCATCGAGCGCCAGATCAGAAAGGATTTTGCCGAGTAATGGAATAAATTTGGCCGCCCAGCCTGTCCCATAAATAACAATACTATTATGACCAGGAACATATGGGGGAGCAAAATCAAGTAACAATTCCTTGTTTTTAAGTTCAGAAAGCGCAATAAGACAGGTAGAGGTTATTTCCGGTTCGATTTCCAGACCCGTCATATGATCCTTTACCCACTGACTGGTATAGGCAAGTGCCTGTGGATCCGGTTTATTTGTGCGCTGATTCGGATTATCAAGTGGCTGTATTACAAAATCCGGGGCCACCCGGATATATCCTGGATAATCCCAGTCGACTGCAGGAAACCCGTAGAACTGATTCCCGTTTTGCTGAACAGGTTCCTGGAATACAAACCAGGTGGGATATTGAATCTCGGTCTGGGCTTTTTTAAAATAGGCAGAGGACATTTCCCAGTAAGTGACAGCTACATGTATTTTCAATAAATGAAGCACTTCGTTGATATAGGGTCCAGGGGTAATGATAATTTTTGGGGCGCTGTAAGTTGCTTCAGGTGTACTGATATAAAATACCTCGTCAATTCTCTCAATTTTCACCACCGGTGAATGTTCTTTTAAGGTAATGCTTTCATGATCGTAGTTCAGGTCATAGAGCGTCTGCAGGGTGACCGCCAAATCTATGCTGGCACCATCTGGCTGGAATAATCCGGTATAGTTTTTTGGAAGGTTTTTAAAATGGTATTTTTCTTCTATTTCTTCAACTGTTAAGTTGACATAAGGCACATCCATTTTTTTTAATGCAGTTTCTGCAGCGGCTATATTTCCTTCCGTAGACTGTACATTAGGATCACCAAACCATAGGGTACCGACTTTATCCATGAGTTCCTGCTTACTGTGCTTTTGGAGTTCATCCCAGTAAGGTTTGGCATCCAGCGCCATCTTTACCATATAATCATCCGGATAGGGGATCCGGTATTGCCGGGAATACCCGGCCGAGCTCCCTTTCTGGTTTAGGAATGTAAACTTTTCCAGGACGAGTACACAAGCGGCTCTTTTTCCCAGTTCATAGGCACTGGCAAGCCCCATAGAGCCGCCGCCTATGACTA
>DATJDF010000471.1:0-2276 GCA_035497555.1 Arachidicoccus sp.
TAACTGGTAATCCAGATTCACTGGGAACCTGCGATGCACAGATGGAAAAGGATTGTCCTTAAAAAATTTGTCAAAATAAAGATTCATATAAAGCAGGGCATCATGGCTCAACTCTGCTTCAGCTTCATAATGAATAGTCAGTGGCTTGTCAGGATCAGAAAAATTATCAATATTCACCCTTATTAAATGGAATTTATCCGCTTCAAATGCCGCTTTAAGCTCTTTTTTTGCTTTAGTCTGATCTCCGTTCCATTTTTTCCTGTATTGAAAGCTGCTCACCTGTCCGAATTGCTTGTCAAGCTTAAGCTGAAGCGTATGTTCTGTTTCTGAGCTAAAGCCCAATGTAGCCATAATCACATTCCGGTCCGTTAAGTCGTCTGGCGAAAGCTGGACTCCGTAACTTTTCCGGCACATTACGCGACCATATCCATTATAACACTTGGGAAGTAATACGCCAAAGGGCAAATATTTTTGTGTAGCGTCTAAGTAATAGTCTTTTTGTTCTATGGTTACCTTAGTGATATAATAATTGATATTTTGGATATCTGGGAACATGGCGCTCAGGGATTCAGCGGGCTTGGCGGCAATCAAAACCGGGTCACTTTCGAATCCTGCCCTGCGAAGCATAGCCGTAGTCAGCAGACAAAGCTCCCATTGGGTGCCTCTCCTGATATTGAAAGTATTGTGTAAATGAAGTTGGTAAACCTTTTTATCTTCATCCAGGGCAAAGCTGTCGCGCATAAAAGCAAATACGGCTTTTGCCTTGTCCAGCGCTGAAGTTTTACCGGCAGTTAATTTATCAACTGTTTCGCCAAGAAAATTGTTGTTGTCATAAACATAAATATAGTTTTTCCCTTCCAGGAATATAGATTTACAGACCTGGTCCCAGGTGTTGAGTAACGGTTCATGCCCTATGCTTGTAAACTGAACGCGGATACGTTCGAGATATTGATTATCTCCTAAACGATAAGGCTCATTTTTTAAGGCAGCGATATGACGGCGAATCCATATCGTATTGGCCTGTCCCGAAGCTTTTATGGGTTCGGAGTAAGAACCGCCTTCCATCGTATCCAGGGCTGATTTCTTTTTCACTTCTGTTAAAGGGAAATCGGAGCGGGCAATATGCATAAACGTATAGTAGGAGGGCAGACTCATATCATATTCAGAATATAATGTCGGATATTCATGTTGGAAATTCCAGTCCGGCATATTTGCAAAGGCAAAGGCTTCAATGGTATAGCTGTAATGTAAGATGGAGCCTGCTTTTAGGGAGGGGAAATTGAATTTTAAAACAGATGCATGGTCTGTAACCTTATCTTTTATGATATCTGCCTTATCCACTTCCTGTTTAACAAGCACTCCATTGTCTAAGTTATAGGTGATACCACTTATCTTGTTAAATGAAACTGCACCTAATGCAGGTAAAATTACGCTGCCGGCTTGGTTTGCCGCATCCTGGCTCAGTATTTTGATGGTGCGTTCTATTTTGTAGGATAATACACCATGATATAATAAGGCATCCCCTTTTTCATATAAAATAACGGCTGTTGCATCGGGGTAATGCTCGAAATGTGTTTTTTGCAGATAAAACAGAACCGAATCCTTATTGTCAATAATATCCTTTTGCGATGAATAAGCCTGCGTTGCCAGACTCAATGAAATCAAAATGCAAAATAAAAAAGGGGTCACTGAAGGAGTAAATCTTGACATTATTGTGGATTATATTTGCAAATATAAATTTTCATATTGTTTTTGTTAACTTTTTAGAAAGATATATTGCTGCTCCTGTTTGAAAGGCACCTCAGGAAAAGAAAAATTCCTGGAATTTTTTTCTGTAATTTTAAAGAATGAAGAGTAATCAGCTCAGTTTCCAATTTATCAGTGAGCCTTC
The DNA here is from genome assembly GCA_035497555.1 of Arachidicoccus sp. Taxonomy (GTDB): domain Bacteria; phylum Bacteroidota; class Bacteroidia; order Chitinophagales; family Chitinophagaceae; genus Arachidicoccus. The sequence goes on from DATJDF010000471.1 coordinate 1,892, forward strand.
CGATGTAAATTTTGGAGGTAAAGTGCATGGCGGTGTAGTCATGAAGTGGATTGATCAAACAGCCTATGCCTGTGCCTGCAATTGGGCCGGAGTGTATTGCGTTACGGTATATGTAGGTGGTATCCGCTTTTATAAGCCCATCCAGATCGGCGATATCGTGAAGGTGGAAGCCAGGATAATCTATACCGGGCGAACCAGTATGCATATTGCCGTAGATGTCAAATCGAAACAGGTTACTAAATCCCGGTTTGCAAAAACAACTCATTGCATTATTGTTTTTGTGGCAGTAGATGATACCGGGAAACCGATTCCGGTTCCCTCCTGGATACCTGAATCGGAAACAGAAAAATCAATAGAACAATATGCAAAAAAATTAATGGTATTG
>DATJDF010000472.1:0-3046 GCA_035497555.1 Arachidicoccus sp.
GGCACTTCGGTTTAGGTCAAAAATAAAAGAAGGGGAAACCGTACTGATAAACGGAGCAACTGGATTTACAGGAACTATCGCCGTCCAGATAGCGAAGCATTACGGTGCGGGAAAAATCATTGTTACCGGCAGAAATGAACAGACTTTACAGGCATTGTTGGCTTTAGGTGCGGATGAAATAGTGCCTATAAACCAGGACGACAATGATTTTGTTTCACAAATTCGGTCTATTCATAATAATTCGCCTATTGACATCATTTTAGATTATCTATGGGGACATACTGCAGAATTAATTTTCGAAGCACTGAAAGGAAAAGGTGCTTTTTCCCACAGCACACGCTTTGTATCGATAGGTTCTATTGCAGGCGATAAAATCCAGCTTTCTTCCCAAATCCTTAGAAGTGTCAATTTGCAATTGACAGGCTCTGGCTTAGGTAGCTGGACAAAAGACGAAATAAAACAGCTCCTAACTGAAATCCTACCAGAAATGTTCCAGCTCGTTGTTGCGAATAAGCTTAAAGTGCCAACTGAAACAATTGCTCTTAAGGATGTTCAAAGATTATGGGAATTGGATGTGCAGGGCGGTAAAAGATTGGTGGTAACTATTTGACAAAAAGCCAATTTTTCTAATTATTATGGGATCTGTTCAACCAATCAGAATTCCACTGTGGCTTCACTTAAATTCCTATATTATTAATAAATACCATTAATAGGGACATCCCCCCTAACCAAACGTTCACTCCGCAAAGGTTTTATTTAGTTCCATGATTACCGCCGAATCTTTCTTCATTTTCTCAGTGGTTCTTTCTACAACCCTTTGCCCCCATGCAGCGCCCACTTTTTGTGACTCCACCATGATGGCTGGCAATTCATGAACCATTTTAATACCAATCGGTGTTTTGTAAAAGGCAACCATCTGCTGGACTTCTGCTAAGCTAAAGTGCTTTGCATATACTGGAATAAAAAGGGTAATGATAGAATCGGAATTAAATTCTTTCGCAAAATTTTCCCAGTAGGCATCCGGGACATCTGGACGGAGATCTTTCATATTCTTCATTAACAACCCTGCAAATTGGGCTGCCAATTTTCCAGAACCGGTTAAGTTCATCAATTCCTTAATAGCCGCATCTTTGGGCGTTTGCTGCGAGAACAAGGCAGTTGAGCAGAGTAGTACAGATACTAGCAAAATAGATTTTCTCATGATCCAAATGTGTTTATTTTTTGAGGATTATTACAGTTAATTTTAGCAGTTCAAGATCAAAAATAGGTGATTTATTGTACAAAAATGAATTTTTGTATAAATTATAGTCAATATATTTATATATATACAGGACCCGTCTTTCATCCAAAATGCATCCAAAAGTGAGCTGTTTGCTGCATATCATTATGCGTCGCTAAGACTTTAATGCCTTGTTTCTTGCCCCAATGCAGTAAGCTGAAATATAATCGTAAAAATTTCCTTTAGAGAAAACAGAATTGCAAATACAAAGAGGCAGCCTAAATAATTAGAGTGCTGCCTCTTTTGTCCTCAGTTTAGCAATTAGCTTTTAACAATTATATCTTTACAAAGTAAAGTTTTGTACCGTTCACTTCCCCGTAATAAGTACCTGCGCTCAATGCATACACGTCAATACTGTTCACTCCTGCCTGCAAAGCCTGCGATTTTACCAATCTGCCCGCAGCGTCATAAATGTTAATGCTGCCCGCAGCAGCTACTTTGACATTGATGTAATTATGTGCCGGGTTAGGATAAATCAGCACTTGACTTAAACGTTTCTGGGAGAGTTCTACTACAGCGCTGAGTTTACTACTGCCATCGATATTTATTACTTTCAGGCGGTAATAGGCGGTTGGTTCCATTTGAGCGGTGCTATAGGTGTAGCCGCTGTTGCTGCCTTTGGCGGTGACAGTAGCGATGGTGATATATGTTTTATCATCGGTACTGCTTTGCAACTCAAAATGATGAAAGTTGGATTCTACACCACTCTGCCATTGTAGTGTCGCAAAGCCGTTTTGCAAACTACCCGAGAAATTGATGAGTGTTACAGGTAATGCTTGTGCGCCTATTTTGCTGACGGTATTATTGCCATAATTAGCCGTATATAGATTGCCCGATACATCGATGGCGATGGCGACTGGATTGGCATCGGTTGCCAATGTAGCCCAGGACTGCGTTACCACACCACTGGAAGTTATCTTACTAGCGTTGCTATTGTGATAATTGGCCGTATATACATTGCCAGATGCATCAATGGCGATGCCCTGCGGTCCTGCACCACCTGCCAGCGTGGCCCAGGACTGTGTTATCACACCGCCGGAAGTTATTTTACTGACGGTGCTATTGTTATAATTGGCCGTATATACATTCCCCGATGCATCAAGGGCGATGGCATACGGTTCTGCACCAAATGCGAGCGTAGCCCAGGACTTCGTTACTGAACCGCCGGGCGTTATTTTGCTGACGGTGCCATTGGTATAATTGGCTGTATACACATTGCCAGAGACATCGATGGCAATGCCAATCGGCCCGGCATCACCTGCCAGCGTGGCCCAAGACTGCGTTACCACACCCTCGGGCGTTATTTTACTCACGGTGTTATTGTCTATATTAGCCGTATATACATTGCCAGAGGCGTCGAGGGCCATACCCCACGGATAGGCATCAGTTGCCAGTGTAGCCCAAGCCGCCGTTAATGAACCGGCGGGCGTTATTTTGCTGACGGTGCTATTGAAAGCATTAGCCGTATATACATTGCCAGCAGCATCAATGACGATACCTAACGGATAGGCACCAGTTGCCAGCGTAGCCCACGGGTCTGTTACCACACCGGCGGGTGTTATTTTGCTGACGGTATTATTGCCTGCATTAGCGGTATATACATTGCCTGAGGCATCGATGGTGATGGCGTACGAATTGGCACCAGTTGCCAGCGTAGCCCAGGACTGTGTTACCGTTTGTGCATTTAGCACACAGGCGGTACTTATCAGCACCGCAGTAATTGTTAGTAAATATTTTTTCATTTTGTTTGTTTAAATGATGATTGAT
>DATJDF010000473.1:0-6828 GCA_035497555.1 Arachidicoccus sp.
TAAATAACATTAATAATACTAGCGAATCACCCTTACCGCAAAAGCACGACCAGCGGTAGCGGAGTACTTTGCATCAAAGCGGATCCGGATCTGTTTTTTACCCGCAACTAAATCTGCAGGGAGGGCATAAACCTTATCATAAAACTGGTCAGATTTGCCGCCCTTTAAATTTTCCGTCACTAACAGCTTTCCGTCTACCAGAATATCAAATTTCCTGTTTTTATCTGCTCCGATATAAGTTACCAGCAAGCTATCAGATTCAGTATGTCTTGGATCTAGCTGCATATCAAATTCAAAGAAACCACCGCCACGGGCTTCACGGCCATGCTTCCCAAAGGCCTCGCTGACATAAGAGTTTTTAGAAGCCTCCAGGTGATGATCCCTTTCAGGTTGCATTTCACCGATCCGGAATGCATCCACCGTCCTGGCTGCGATGGCCTTCTGGCGCAGAATTTCTGCCTTATAAGTTGTTTGCCTAAGCTCCCAGTCTTTTTCTGTAAAGAGATCAAAATATACCATATAATGCTGCTTGTACACACTATAAAAAGGCTGCAACTGCACATCAAAAGGCTTACCTACCCCCTTCGTCTTAAAAAGCAATTTTTCTTTATTTACCGGCTGGACCCAGTGACTGGCATTTTTGTCATTTGTAAGCAACACGGGAATACCCATGACCGGGTCCGGTATCGTATCTCCTAATACACCGGCCAATAATACCGGTCCATAAAACAGCGCGACTCTATTTGGATTATCAACGATGGGTTCTGCATATAGTTCCTTGTCCAGGTGGTATGTTAGAACATCGCCATTTTCCCATTTGCCTTGCACTACAACAAATCCGTTGTCATCCAAATCCGTCTTTACAAGGTGGCCATTAACTTTCACCTCATAGTTAGCGGACCAACGCGGCTTACGGAGCCTGAAGGTAAAATCGCGCGGTGTTTTGTTACTTATACGTATTTGTATATCATCCTTTTCAAGTATAGAGGATTCGATACTTATACTGGACTGCTGCGCTATCCAATCCAGGGTTGCGGGTATAAAAAGATTAATAAAAAGATTTTTAGAGGCCTGGTCTTCGAAGAAAATACTCTCCCCGTATTTACTGTGATTTTCCATACCGGTACCCACGCAGCAGGTAAAGGTATTAAACTTATCACTGAAGCTTTTTTCGCCGCCCATCCGTAACGGGACAAAATAAGTAAACATACCTGTTTCAGGCTGCTGAGATGCAAGAATATGATCGGTTAAGGTCCTTTCGTAGTAATCGCCCAATCTGGCATTGGGATGGAGCGAAAATAACTTGCGGGTCAGTTTCAGCATATTATAGGATGCGCAGGTCTCTGTGTTGTCGTCACTGAGTCTTTCACTTAATTGATCCTCCGGCCCAAAATATTCATAGCTGCCGTTACCGCCATTTGCATAGGTGTGATGATGGACAATGGTGCGCCACATAAACTGGGCAATTGTACTGTCCCTGGGGTGCGCTGTCCAAATATATTCAGATGCGGAACCTACACCTTTCGGTATATTGGTATTGGAGTGTTTACTTTGCAAAGCATCCTTTCTTTCAGACAGTGGCAGCATCACAAAATCATCAAAGAACCGATCGGCCAGTTTCAGGTATTTAGTCTCCCCGGTAATGGCATAAATATTCACTAATACATCATTCATACCACCATATTCACATCGAAGCATCTTTTGCATTTGATCTTCAGATAGGCCTTTCAATAGATTACCCGCCCAGTCTGCCATTTTTCGTACTACCTGCAATGCTTCCTTGTTATCACAATACAGATAAGCATCCACCAGGCCGGCCATTACTTTATGAACGGTGTACCAAGGGGACCAACCGCCATTCAGATCGAAGCCGCCACTCTCAATGTCACCCATTGAAACTTTGTAGAATATACTGTCTTCACCCGGGATGGCTCCTACATAACCGGTTCCCCGTGCTGCCTGGCAGCGTGCCAATTCCGCTACAATATAAGCAACTCTGTCCTTTAGTTCACTATTGCCGGTGGATCCATACATCATACTGATAGCCGACAGATAATGTCCGAGCGTATGACCGGAAAGTCCTTCGCTTTCCCAACCACCATATACTGCGCCCTTCTCCGGTAAGCCTGCATTTTTATAAAAGCGACTGAGTAAGCGGTTGGGTTCCAGTTTCAATAGATAGGCCAGATCCAGCTGCTGTGCATGCGCAAAGGGTGATCCTTCATGTATTCTGACGGACTGTAAAGAGAAGCCGTAGGCTTTAATTGCTGCTGCAGGCTGAATCTTGAACCTGGTGTCATTTTTAACAGGAATATAGGTTTGTGCGATAGCGTAGATGGTTATCAGTAGCGAGCCGATTAAAAGCCAGCCACGCTTGCTCCGATGTATGATTTTTTCCATGGACTTATCTTTTTGGGATGAATGATGACAAAGCGGATAACAAATGCATAGACAAAGAGTTGCTTTATAAAACAGTAAAACCCAGTGCAAGCGGATCGTCCTCAGTATCAATTGTAATGGTATTGTGTCCATATACACGGGCCCAGCCCTCAATTCCCGGAAGAATTGCCGGCCCGCCTGCCACCTCAGTCAGGCCTTCCACTGTACCGGTGAAGGTGGAGCCGATAATACTCTCGTGAATAAACAAATCCCCTTGCTTTATTTTACCCTTGGCATGCCACTGTGCCAGCCGGGCAGAAGTGCCCGTACCGCAAGGGCTGCGGTCGATGGCTTTTTCCCCATAAAATACGGCGTTGCGGGCGGTGGAAGTTTTATTCAAAACTGCACCTGTCCACATAATATGGTGCACTCCTTCAATAGCTGCGTCTTCAGGATGTATAAATGTAAACCGGTCTGCGATTTGCTCCCGCAGTAATCTCGACAGATGGATCAACTCGGCGGCCGTATAGTATTCAATTCCTTTAAAATGCGTTTGTGGATCAACGATTGCGTAGAAGTTACCACCATAGGCAACATCAAAAACAATTTCTCCCAAATCAGGGTGTTCTATTCTGAGATCTGACGCTGCCAGGAAAGACGGTACATTGATCAGCTTAACAGATTTTACTTTCCCTGCCTGCTGTTTATAGGTCACTGTTACCAGTCCGGCTGGTGTTTCTAGCCGGACTTTGCCTGGAACTGCCGGCTGGATCAACCCTGCTTCTATGGCGGCAGTAATGGTTCCTATCGTGCCATGACCACACATCGGCAGGCAGCCACTGGTTTCAATAAAAAGTACGGCTATGTCGTTCTCCTTATCCGTAGACGGATAAAGGATACTGCCACTCATCATATCGTGGCCACGGGGTTCAAACATCAGGCCGCGACGGATCCAGTCATAATGGTCCAGAAAATACTGTCTTTTCTCCCGCATGTTTCTGCCTTCCAGTATTGGCCCTCCGCCGGCTACCAGCCGGACAGGGTTGCCACAGGTATGCGCATCAATACAAAAAAATGTCTTTTGCATAAATTATTTTAAATTGCTTTATTGGTCCAGTTGCCGTCCACTGTGCGCCATACAGAAAGAGGATTGGCATCTTGTAATTCTACCGGTAATAAATCCTCAGGGAAGTCCTGGAAACAAACCGGGCGCACCCAGCGCTGTATCGCGGTTGTTCCGACTGATGTAAACTGTGCATTTGAGGTAGCAGGATATGGTCCGCCATGGACCATGGCAGCGCTGACTTCCACGCCAGTCGGCACATCATTAAAGATCAGCCGGCCGGTGAGCGGGAGCAGCATATCTATTAAATCACCTGCTGCTTGTTTGTCGGTGCTGTCAGCAAAAATACTGGCCGTTAACTGGCCTTCCAGACTTTTGATGGCGGCCTCTGTTTCTTCTATATGCTGGCCTACGACAAGCAGGGTAAAAGGCCCAAAAACTTCCTTTTGTAAGGCCCCATTATGCATAAAGGTGTCGGCCCGAACAGAGGCGAGTGCCGCACTTGCCTCCAGAGGTCTGTCCGTAGTTTCACCCTCTGCCAGTAATTCCACACCTGCCTGTGATAGTATCAACTCCCGGTCATTATGATAGCTCTCCAGGATACCTTCATGCAGCATTGCACCGGGTTTTGCATTACGAATCTGCCGGATAAATGACTGTATGAACTGAGCAAGGGCCGGCTCATGGCCTTTTTCTTCTGTTACGAATATCAATCCCGGATTGGTACAGAACTGACCTACACCCAGACAGACAGAAGCGGCCAGCTTCTGAGCAATGGCTTCCGGGGTTGCTTTCATTACGGCTGGCAGGATAACGACCGGGTTCAGGCTGCCCATTTCTGCATATACACTAATTGGACGTAATCTTTTTTGTGCAGCTTCTATAATGGCCGACCCTCCTTGGAAGGAGCCGGTAAAGCCCACAGCTGCAGTGGCCTGTGCGGTCACTAGTAATAAGCCTGTATGATGTCCATTATGCGGTACATGTTGTAATATATCAGGAGAAAGGTTCAGGGCTTCAATCGCATTTAGTGCCACTTTATGTACAGCTTTGGATGTCTCAGGATGACCGGGATGCGCTTTTACAACAACGGGACAACCTGCGGCCAGCGCACTCGCGCTGTCTCCGCCGAGTGTGGAAAAGGCAAATGGGAAATTGCTGGATCCAAAAACCAGTACTGGCCCTACTGGTTGCATCATTTTTCGGATATCTGCCCTGGGCGCCGGTTGTCTCTGCGGAAGTGCCGTATCAATTGCCGCCTGCACCCAGCTGCCTTCACGCAACAGGGTGGCAAATAAATTTAGTTGATTGATCGTTCTGGATAATTCTCCGTTTAGCCTGCCCTCAGGTAAATGGGATTCCTGTGCGGCCAGTGGAATCAAAGACGGTCTGGCAAGCTCTAGTTCCTGGCCAATATTTTCCAGCAGACTGGCCCGTTCTCTGCCGGGCACTTTTCTGAATACCTGAAAGGCCGCCGCCGCTCTTTCCATAATATCATCTGCCCATTGCTGGGTTTGTTCGTGTTGCATAATTGACAATTTTACAATTAAAAAAGATCAGAAGGCAGATAAATTTGAATACTCATTCAAAGCATCCACGACCACCTGGTAATTATCACCGCAATTATAATGCAATAATATGTTCGTATTACCCGTTCAGCTGAAGCCCCGCTGCTACCAGTTCCAATGGTCTGGAAGTCAGAGATGATTCAATGATCTGAACTGCATGGCGGCGTGCATCGCCACTAAGTGGCAGACGTGGTAAACGAACAAATTCACTCCCTAATTGGGTATAAACTTCTGCTAATTTAATGTATTGAACGAGTTGCGGTGTAATATCAAACTCTAAAAGTGGCATAAACCATCTGTATATCTCCAATGCCCTATCATGTTGCCCTGCTTTAATATAATTATAAATAGCTACTGTCTCCCTCGGAAAGGCACATACTAGCCCCGCTACCAATCCATCCGCACCGGCGGCTAATTCTTCAAATGTCAGGGTATCCACTCCACAAAGAATACTGAAGCGCGATCCGAAGCGGCCACGAAGCCGGGTAACATTGGTTACATCGCGGGTGGATTCTTTAACTGCCTGGATCGTTGGGATGTCTGCTAATTCAGAAAACATATCCAAAGTGATTTCTGTTTTGTAATCCACCGGATTGTTGTAAACCAGCACAGGCAGATCAGTGGCTGTCGCCACTGTCTTATAAAACTGCACGGTTTCTGTGACCGTCGAGCGGTAGCGCATAGGGGGGAGTAACATCAGGCCGTCAGCTCCATTATCTTTCATCCTCAGGGCCAGCTCCACTGCCTCTCTGGTGGCACCTGTCGCGACATTCACCACCACTGGCACCCGGCCAGCAGCCACTTTTAATCCCGCGGTAACCAGCCTTTCCAGTTCTGCATTTGTCAACGTACTGGATTCTCCCAGCGAGCCGCCAATAATAATGCCTGACACGCCTGCCTCAATTTGCGCTGAGAGATTAATGGCAAACAATTCAAGATCCAGCTCATCAGACGCCGTGAACTTAGTTGTCACTGCCGGAAATACTCCTTTCCAATCTAAAGCCATAATAAATACATTTTGATAAATAATAAGCGTAAAATTACCGCCGGACATTGAAGGGCTATTCCTGCTTTTTGTTGTTTCATGTTCGGATATTAACCTAAACGGTTTTTTAACCATTCTGCTTGACCTGAATAGTATATTAGGGGTATAGAGGTTATAGGAAAAGCCCCTAAATAAGTGGATCGTTGCCCGTATTTTAACCAGTAATTATTAAAAATTGATCAAATACGGTTAAAAATGGTTGAATGATCTGAAAGAATGTTAATTTAGTTCTAACAATATACAGATTTGAAATCATCGGGAACGCAGAGGGTTTTATTCAGTCGTTAAAAGTTTAGAAAATGAAAGTACTTCAATTTACCATACCGGTCCAGCATGACAAGACAATCGTTACAAGACTGGACATATTGCCTTATTTTTATCCCTATCTGCACCGGCATAAAGAGATGCAGATGACTTGGGTCCAACACGGAAATGGGACGCTGGTAGTGGATCATAATATGCATAGTTTCCAAAGCAACGATATTTTTATTATCGGAGCCAATCAGCCACATGTATTCAAGAATCCGGCTGCCTATTTTGCAGAAGGAAGTGATAAAATTATCTGCTCTCTGGATATTTTCTTTGATCCGGAAATTATCTGTCAGTCATTGCTGAATATTCCCGAATTAAAACCGCTTAGAAATTTTATAGGACAGGCGCAAAACGGCATAAAAATACCGAAAGAAATAGCCTCCGGGATTGCTACCCGCATGAATCAGCTTTACCAGTTAGAAGGAGGTACCAAAAGCACCTTACTTTTTATCGAACTTCTG
>DATJDF010000474.1:0-4710 GCA_035497555.1 Arachidicoccus sp.
CCCTCCGTTGTCACGATACATATGTGATCTGCCCAGTACCATATTGTCTATATAAGTACCCGCATTACCAAGCATAGAATATTGGCTGCCTGGCGCTCCAAAGGCCCATAAAATAAGCTGGTAGGCAAGCAAAATCGCTACCGATAGGATGATCATGCTGCGCAGGGATAAATAATGCACAATAATAGCCCCCAGGAAATAGCAAATGGCAATCCGCTGCAAGACACCCATTATCCGGGTGTGGCTAATTGGATTGAATGCCCAACCGGTAGCTGTTCTATGGAAAAATGGAAACCAGTACATAAGATAGCCCAGTAAAAATATAATAAGCGTCCTTTTGATTATTTTGAACCAAAAGGCCTGCTCAGTTTTCAATTTTGATTTTGAAAAACTAAGAGCATTACCTACTGCAAATAAAAAAGATGGAAATACCAGATCGGTGGGTGTAAAGCCAAACCATTCGGCGTGGCTAAAGGGCGCCCAATGTGTGGCGCCGGATCCGGGTGAATTTACGATAATCATAAAACAGATGGTCATCCCTCTGAAGATGTCAAGTGTTGTGAACCTGTTTTTTTGAAGTTCCATATTAAAAGCTTATTAGAATTGTTACAGAATTTAGTCAGATATAATGTCCGGACTTGCGCTTCTCCCGTACACTAAGATGGAAATTTTATCATGACGGGTTCTTTTACCAGAACACGGTGTATAATGCCAGTAGTATACCCATGATGATAATAGAACCAAATGCAAAACCGTTACTGATTTTAAACATAGAAGTTTCTACTTCAATGACAGGTACTGCGTCTGCTTTCTTAGGGCTTGCCAGGCTCATAATAACCATGGTCGCTACAATAAGTAAAAATGTAATACCCATCCGGTCCAGGAAAGCAAAATCAGGGAAAACACCTCCGGTCCATTCCGGCAGGAATTTCAAGACAGTGGATAGGGGAATGGTCATTAAAGCACCAGTCATGGCGGCAGGTGTAGTGGTTCGCTTCCAATAAAACCCCAGGAGAAATATCGCCAATACACCCGGTGAGATAAATCCGACGTATTCCTGTATAAACTGATAGGCCTGGTCAAGGGATTTAAGGGCTGGTGCGATTAAAGCGGCAATGGTCAGGCTGACGATTACGACCCATTTACCGATGCCTACCATTTTTTTCTCTGAGGCCTGCTTATTGAAGTATTTTTTATAGATATCCAGCGAAAAGATGGTTGAAATACTATTAGCTTTACCTGCCAGGGAGGCGACCACTGCGGCAATGAGTGCCGCAAAGGCGACTCCTTTCAGTCCGGAAGGTAGTAAATTCATGAGGGTAGGGTAGGCGTGATCGGGCTTAACCACCCCTGCTGCATCAGCCATTTCCGGATGAAACATGCCTTTACTGTGCAGTACATACATTACAATACCCGGCAGGACGGCTATGACAGGGACCAATAATTTTAAGAATGCGGCAAATAAGATTCCCTTGCGCGCCGTTTTTAGATCTGCTCCTAAGGCGCGCTGAACAATATACTGGTTACAGCCCCAATAGGCCAGGTTATTAACCAGCATACCTCCCACTAAAACTGATATACCAGGCAAATCTTTGTAATAAGGATTCTCTGGTTTAAAGATCATATGAAAATGGTCCGGTGCTTCTTTTCGCAGTATAGATAGACCTTTAAAGATGTCCTTCCCAAAACCATATTCGGAGGAGAGCAGCGTCAGCGCCAGATAGGTAGTTACCAGGCCGCCAACAATAAGTACAAAAACCTGGACGACGTCCGTGTAGCCAATTACTTTCATGCCGCCAAGTGTAACAAAGAGTGCAAATAAGACCAGACCAAAAACACTCCAACCGAAACTAATGGTAGAGATCGATGAAATCGCCAGTGCACCTAAATAAATAATTGAAGTGAGGTTTACAAAGACATATACCAGTAACCAGAAGACAGCCATAATACTACTCACCTGGTCATTATATCTTTTGGCCAGAAATTGAGGCATCGTGTATATCTTGTTTTTCAGATATACCGGTAGTATAAAGATGGCAACGAGTATGAGGGTGGCCGCTGCCATCCATTCATAGGAGGAGATGGCCAGTCCCAGGGCAAAACCAGAGCCAGACATCCCTATAAAATGCTCCGCAGAGATGTTAGATGCAATAAGAGAGGCACCGATAGCCCACCAGGTTAGTGATCCCTCAGCCAGGAAAAAATCCTTTGAATCTGTGGACTTTGCCTTTTTCTTGTGGTAGATATAATATCCATACAGAGATACTGCAATAAAATAAACAAAGAATACAATGTAATCGGCCGTATGCAGTTGATTCATGCTGGAAGATTAAACATATAAATAATTTAAGATAAAACACCCTTAATGACACTTAGAATAATGGATAGGCGTATCCATCCTTATTTTCTTTTGAACATGCTTTATGCTATTGCAAAAGAAAATAAGATCAGATCCGCCTTTAAAAATAAGTCATTTAATTAAAATTTCAAATTGGTAGGGAGGTATTTACTGACCAGGTCCTGGTAATAGGGTTTTAATTCTGCCCAACTTTTCTGATTCGGGTTTTTCGAATAAAGATCATATGGGTTAAACAGACGCACCCATTTGAACATTTCCAGGTCATGATCATTCAGAAGGTAATCATAGGCATTTTCCCGGTGCTGGGCATAAAAAGAATGATATCGGAGCATATATAGACCCTGCTCCGGCAAGTAGTCTTTCATCATTTGATATACATACTCATCGTGGCCCCAGGAAAGGTGTACATTGTCGAGTCCGCAGTTCGGAGCATAAATGCCATATTGCGTCTGATAGTCGGGATTAGCAGCATCCGGGTTCGACTTAAAGAATTCCGGATAAACAATCTTGTCAGAATAGGCGCAGCCTACGGGGAAAGTATCGCCTACAACTGCCCATTGGGGCTCACCAAATAAACATAAAACCTTACCCATATCATGAATGAGTCCAACAAGGACCATCCAGTCGGGGTGATTGTCTGCACGGATTGCTTCAGATGTCTGGAGTAAATGTTGCATCTGGTCGAGTTCGATGTCTGGATCAGAATCATCCACCAGTTCATTTAAGAAATTGAAAGAATCCCATATAGGCATTTCCTTTTTATTGAATTTCAGAAATTCAGCTTTCTTTCGCTGTACAAATTCAAAAGTCTGGTACTTATGATTCAGCCGGTAAAATTCACGTACACTATCCCGGGCCGGGGCTTCGTAATTTCTGAAAGCGGCCTCCTCTTTCTCAGTTGTAATATTTGCCGGGTCGGGATACCTGGTTAAGATGTCTTCCTCCCACTGTTCAATATTTTTAAGCGGGTGCTTATCTTCAGACTTTTCTTGTTGATGAATGGAGTTCTCCATGGCGAATGGTTTATAAATTGACACTTTCTGATTGACTATGCTAATATACTACATATATTAGTGCCTTTGTCAGCTCGGCGGAGCTTTATTTACTTAACCGTTTAATTGAAAAGGAAATTTTACTGTAATTTTTTAGAATATATTCGTTAATGGATCGAAATAGCGCTTTTTTGGGGCTCCCTGTCAAATAGGAGCATTTTAAAATGGCTTCTAAAGTTTTCTGAGCATTTGGTCATGCAAAGATTGAAAATCTACATCCTTTAATGAATCCATTCTTACTCATTTTTGAACTTCTTAACCCTGTAAGTCATAATTTCTTATCTTTAGACCCATTGTTGAATTTTTGTAAATATGATGATTGGCTGATGCAATTTTATATCTGGTACTGGGCAGCGTTTGTGGACAATGAATACCGGAACTCAACTGGCCGTGAGGTGGGGTTAACTAAATTCAAAAATATTTCTATTGATACATTTAGCTAAATTATGATTACCATCCAAAGAAGACCATTTATGAATAAGAGATCAGTACTATATCTGCCATTACCCGCTTCCATGATTTTAAAACTTGTATTGGTTTTCGTGACTGTATGTTTTATCTCTGCAGTCTGCCGAGGCCAGATCTCGGTTTCCAATTCAGCTACTGCTGCCGCTGCAGCGGATATAGGTTTTGGTAGTATTGATATACGTTATCCGCAAACTTTTCAGCAAAATGATCATTCGGTGTTGACTTCACAAGATTTGGTGCTTTCACAGACGGTGCGGGTGGTTGCCTGGAAGGGGGAAAAAATCTCCATTCAGCTCGTGATTAATGCGCATCAGTCATTAAAAAAATTATCTGCCAAAGCGGATGATCTGGTTGGTCTGCGAACAGATGGGACCAAAGGGAGAATCATTGCAGCTAGTGCTGTGAAAATAGGGTTTGTAAGATCGTTATTATCTAATGGACTGGGAAGTTCAGGAGGGGGGTGTGGAATTGAGGACGCTGTTCAGCAGGAACGTCATATAGTTTCTGACGGAATAGAATATACCAAGCAAACAGATGTTGCCGCGCATACTATCCAGCCGATTTGGCTGAGCATTCAGTTGCCTGAGACCACCAAGGAAGGGTTATATAAAGGTAAAATTTATTTTGAATACAGTCTGAATAATGAAAATAAGAAGCAATTAAAGGGAGGACTACAAAAGCGCGTATTATATTATACAATTCGGGTTAAGGATAAAGTGTTGCCTAAACCGGCCAATTGGGATTTCCATCTTGATCTTTGGCAGTATCCGGAGGCCATTGCACGTGTAAATAATATCAAAGCCTGGTCACCCGAGCATTTTGACAAGATGC